>JBFLJZ010000070.1:0-8448 GCA_040882925.1 Desulfuromonadales bacterium | reverse complement strand
CGATTTGCCAAAGCAAAATCATAGGCGAGAAAATTCAGCGCTTCGGCATGCTCATCGTCAATGGCAAGCACGTCCTGCATTGCCCGGACGGCTTCTTCGTGCTGTCCGGAGCGCTCCAGAATCAGCCCCATCTGATAAAGCAGCTCAACATGATCCGGGTAACGTCGCACACCCTCCTCAACGGTCATGACAGCTTTTTCATTCTGCCCATCGGCCATGTAAAGTGACGACAGATAATGGAAGATCTGTGGTCTTGGCTTCCCTTCGGCCATTCTTGACTCGAGGAGTGCGATCGCTTCACCCAGCCGGTCATTCTGCAGATAAATGAAGCCGATATGTGACAGGGCATCATCGTAAAGCGCCGAGCCCTTCTCGATCCCCTCGAAAGCCTGGAGTGCCAGATCCCACTCGTCAAGCTTCTCGTATGCGCTGCCCAGATAGTAGCGCACCGGCTCCAGGTGTGGATTGAGCTCCAGAATTGCCTTAAAAGCTGTAACCGCATCCGCCCAGCGCTCCTGCTCAAGATAAATCAGTCCGATCTTGCGTCGCGCCTCGAAATCATCGGGTTTAAGATCGACAATCACGTTCAATTCATTCAACGCATCGTCGTAGCGCTTCATGCCAATGTAAACACGGGCCAGGTGATGACGCAGATTGAAATCGAGGGGGCGTTCATCAAGCACTCCGGTAAAAACATTCAGGGCATTCTGCCATTCTTCCAGCTCTTCATAGAGCAGACCCAATTCCAGCGATGCCTGGTCGAGATCCGGGTTCTGTTCGAGCAGTTTCAGATATTCATCTACCGCAAGCTGGTTGAGACCGGTCTCCCGATACAGTCTGGCCATGGCCAGACGGCCGGGGTGAGACTCAGGGTTAATGCGTAACAGCTTTTTCAATTGTTCCGAGGCTTGATCGACCTCACCCATCCGCACCAGAGCAATCGCGAGATGAAGATGAACCTGTTCATTGTCGGGTTGCAGTTCCAGAACCCGGCGGAAATAAGGGGCCGCTTTGTCTGCCTGGCGGCTGGCAAAATACGCATTACCCAAGGCCAAATTGGCCCTGACCGAATCGGGATTGCGCACCAGAATATCTTCGACGACGCGTATCGCTTTTTCAGACTGGTCCATGTCGATATGGAGTTCAGCAAGTTCAAAGCGTACGTCTTCATCGCTCGGCGCGTAATCGATCGCAGCTTGATACGCCGCGACAGCCCCGTTCAGATCGCCCTCAGCCAGCAGCATTCTAGCCCTCATGTAATGGTAATAGGCATTGGACTGCGGCTCGTTCAGACGCGACATGTAAGGCGTTTCGGATAAAGCGGTTTCGTTAGTGACAACCTGAATATCGGCACTGACACAACCACTCGAAAAAAGCACCAAAAGGAGAGTAAACCGGCTCATACAGGACAGGGTCATACAGGATCCATTGATAAGGGGAAGATAGTCTGAAAGTAGCACAGTCGTTATGGCCGGTCAATCAGGCAAAGCCATGTATCAAAGACTTTACTTGTAGATATCTTCTGATAATCTTTAGAGAAATCGGATCATAACTGAACTGGTCAAAGATAACTGGCACGACCTGATTCAGCTGAGGGGAACGGCCCTTGACTCCCTCAGTGCGGCAGTATCTGATATGGGCACACTTCTGAAAAAACGACACAGCTGGCGAGTAAGCATCGACAGCTCAAACCAGGTCGATTACAATGTGTCGTCACGTCCTTGCAGTGTCCAGGCCAACCAGGAGCATCCTTAATGAGAAGAGCACGCAAACTACCACTCAAAGATGCCTGGGCTATCTGGTTCTTACTCGGCGTGGTCATGCTCAACTATCCATTCATGGATATCTTCAACAAGAGCATTCTGATTTTAGGCATCCCGCTGCCGATCCTCTACTTCTTCATCGGCTGGCCGATTTCGATTTTCGTTGTTTACCTTTTTTCAATCTACCTGGGACGTGATTCAGACCAGCCTCCGCCTGAACAAGATCAGCAAACCATATCGCAAAGGAAACCGGAATGATTTCGCTCAAGATCGTCGCCCTGGTTTCTTTGTTCTACTTCGGTATTCTTTTCGGAGTTGCCTATTACGCTGACCGGCAGCGCAAACGCGGCCGCAGCATGATTGACAACCCGTCCGTCTATTCGTTATCCCTGGCGGTATATTGCACCTCCTGGACTTTCTACGGCAGCGTCGGCAGAGCTGCGACAACCGGCATTGATTTTCTGACGATCTATCTCGGCCCTACTTTAATCGCCTTTACCTGGTGGTTCCTGCTGCGCAAGATGGTCCGCATCAGCAAGGAGCAGAATGTTACCAGCATAGCCGACTTCATTTCCAGCCGTTACGGTAAATCACCAATGCTCGGCGCAATTGTCACGGTCTTCGCGGTCCTTGGCATCATGCCCTACATCGCCCTGCAGTTGAAGGCCGTTGCACGTAGTTTTGACCTGCTTGTCAACCCGCTGTCGACCAGCAATACCTTGCACGTCCTGCCGAAGTTTGATTTGTACTTCGACTCTGCTCTGGTCGCGGCATTAATCCTGGGCCTGTTCGGCGTCCTTTTCGGGGCGAGGCATCTCGACACATCCGGGCGGCATGAAGGACTCGTTGCAGCCATTGCACTCGAATCAGTGGTTAAAATTGTTGCTTTTGTCGCGGCGGGAATCTTTGTCACCTACGGTCTGTTTGACGGGTTTACAGATATATTTCATGACTTTCTGGTACGATTCCCGGAGCGTGAGCACTTGTTGCGGCTCGGTACGGAAAAGAACTCTTACGCGCACTGGCTCGCAATGACGGTCATTTCGATGATGGCGGTCATGTTCCTGCCCCGACAATTCCACATCATGGTGATTGAAAATTGCCGCGAGGAGCATATCCGCAAGGCCATGTGGCGCTTTCCAGCCTATATGTTCGTTATCAACCTGTTTGTCATTCCGATCGCCCTTGCCGGCCTGCTGCTTGGTAATGGCGACACCCACAATGCCGACTTTTTCGTCCTGACCCTGCCGTTGCAGTATGGTCAGCCATGGCTCGCGATGCTGGTTTTTATCGGCGGATTTTCTGCCTCGGCAGGCATGGTCATGGTTTCATCTGTTGCCCTGTCAACCATGATCCTCAACCATCTGGTCATACCGGTTATCTTGAGATTCCAATCTAAAGCACAGAACCTTTCGATATTATTGACCAATCTCAAGAGGGCCGGGATTATTGTCGTCATCTTGCTCGGTTATATCTATTACAGGTTCCTCGGTGAATCGGCGGCCCTGGTCAATATCGGTCTGATCTCTTTTGTCGCCGCGACGCAGTTTGCACCGGCAGTGATCGGCGGTTTGTACTGGCGGCAGGCAACCCAAAGAGGGGCCACAATCGGCCTGGTTCTCGGTTTCATCGTCTGGTTCTATACTCTTCTGATTCCTTCATTTGTCCAATCCGGCTGGATCGGCCCGGAGATTGTCAATCAAGGGCTGTTCGGCCTGGCAATTCTCAGACCGACCGAACTGTTCGGCTTGAGCGGGTTCGACATCTGGACCCATGCGCTGTTCTGGACCATATTTTTCAACCTCGGCAGCTATCTGGCCATTTCCCTTCTCACCAGCCCGCAAGAAGCAGAACAGGAGCAGGTTCGCAAGTTTGTCGATGTCTACAGCCCCATACCGGTCATCACCGAGAAGACCCGGATCACTCGAGCTCCTTCAGTCATCGAATTCGTTGACCTGATGGCCAAATTCATCGGTGAAAAGCCGGCCCATTCTGCCATCAGCGACTACCTCGGCGATCGCGATATCGATGAGAAAGGCAGCCTGTCCGAAAATGAGCTGCCAAAATTGAAACGTTTCACTGAATTGACCCTGGCCGGATCGGTCGGCGCTGCTCCGGCACGCATCATCGTCGACAACTACCTCTCCGCACGTGGCAGCCACATGGAGGACGTCTTCGACCTGTTCGGCTCGATAAACATCAGCCGTACGGCCAGTCGTGAACAGCTCAGTGTCCTCTACGATGCCGCCCGGTTTGTCGCAAGCGGTAATGACCTGCAGTCGATCCTCGATGACATCCTCAAAATCTTCACCGAACAGTTCAAGTTTGACCTCTGTGTGATCCGCATCCTTGACCAGGACCGACAGACCCTGACGGTTCGCAGCCAGAGCGGCATGACCTCTGAACATTTCGGTGAGTCGGAACGCGACCTGACCCTTGACACCTTCATCGGCGAGACTTTTTTGACCAACACCATGAGCGTGGTCAACGACTCTGATTTCATCAGTAAACCGCAAACGGCAGAAATCATCCGTCGCGAAAAGATTCTTTCTTTTGCCCATGCACCGATTGATGTCGAAGGCCAGCCAATCGGTGTCATATCGGCCTTCTCGAGGACGGCGAAAGGGATCTTCACCGCCGAATTTCTTGAACTCTTCTCCAGCCTGGCCGGACAAGTGGGAGTCGCCTTTCGGAATGCCGAACAGACCGCCGACCTGATCGCCGCCAAGGAACAGCAGCGCGAACTCGAAATAGCGAAAAACATCCAACTCAGCCTGCTGCCGACCAAAATCCCCGAGGTCGCCGGCATCAGGCTGGGCGGGATCTGCATTCCTGCCAAGGAGGTCGGTGGTGACTACTATGATTACCTCTGCCATGACAACGGACGTCTCGATCTGGTGATCGCTGACGTCTCCGGACATAATGTCGGCGCAGCGCTGATCATGTCTGAAGCCCGCACCATGATACGTTCCCGTAGCGGCAAGTTCAGTAAACCTGATGAACTGCTGAGAGAACTGAACCAGTTTTTGTACGAAGACCTCACCAAGGCAGAGCTCTTCATCACACTTTTCTATCTGCAGTATCAGCCTGACACCCGGGTCGTCGAATATGCCAGCGCCGGCCATTCCCCAACCCTGCTCTGGCAAGCAGCGCAGAGCCAATGCCTCAGGCTGGACCCGGAAGGCCTGATTGTCGGTGTTAAAAAGGATTTCTTTTATGAAAAAGACTCATACAGATTGGCAAGTGGTGACGTCCTGCTGCTGTATACCGACGGTCTGATCGAAGCGGAAAATGACCATAATGAATTTTTTGGCGAGGAGCGGCTGGCAGAACTTCTCAGGGAGAACCATCACTTGCAACCACAGGAACTGATCAACTATATCGTCGACCAGGTAAGACTGTTTACCGGTCACCAGAACTTCAAAGACGATGTCTCGATGATTGTGCTTCTTGCAGAATAAATGCCGGACCAAGAGATTATTCTGAACGACAGTTGCATTATGATATTATTTAGAACATAAGTTCCGGTTTCAACAACATCATAATTATCTAAGGAGCATATAAGATGAATTTACAGATCGAGGACAAGGGAGCCGCGGTTTTACTGCTGGTCGAAGAAGAGCGACTGGATGCACATAACAGCGGCGACCTGAAGAACCAAATGCTCAAGCTCTTTGAAGAAGGGAAACATAACTTGGTGGTCGACCTTCAGGCGGTGCGTTTTGTTGATTCTTCTGGGCTCGGTGCGCTTGTGTCCGGCTTTAAGAATGCCAGTTCCCGAAACGGCAACCTCAAGCTCGCCGGCCTGCAACTGCAGGTCAAGTCGATGTTTGAACTCACCCGTCTGCACCGGGTTTTTGAAATCTATACGGACTCCGCTGAAGCCCTGTCCAGCTTTCAGCAATAGCAGAGCAGACGGAGAGCAGTCCAACACTCATCAGGCTTATTGTCATGACAACAGACCGGATCGCAGTCGATATCAAAGTACCCAACCAGACACGCTACCTCTGTCTGATCGGTCACATCGGCGAAAATATTGCGCGGACCCTGCGCAACTACGGCGGCGACCGGGAGAAGCTTGCCTATGACTTGAACCTGGTGCTGACTGAAGCAATGGCTAACGCGATCGTCCATGCCAATGAAGGCGACCCGGCCAAAGATGTGCACATAGAAATCAGCATCATCAAGCAGAACCTGTTCATAAAGGTCTTTGATTTCGGCCCTGGTTTTGATATCGAGCAGTTTATAGAACCGAGCCATCCGCTCGACGATCACGGGCGCGGCATATACCTCATCCGTACGATCATGGACGAGATCACCTACTTGCCGACAGGCAACGGGCATGTGCTTGAAATGCGCAAGGCCCTATGAAGCCGGGATAGATGCTTGGCATTTTTACAGGGGTTCCCTCTCTCCTCGATGCTGTTCTCTCGTCACGCTTTGATCAACAGAGAGACCAGCTCTTCATGATGCTTCAGACGCAGGTCGGCCTGGAGGTTGCCACGATAAGCAGCAAATGGCATCCCGGCAGAATTCGCCGCAGCCTGGTCCAGTTCCGAGTCGCCCACAAACAGAAGTTCGTGCGGGGCGAGCTGTATTCTTTTTGCCGCCTCGAATAGCATGTCCGGTGCGGGTTTCGGGCGGCTTACATCTCGACTGGTGACAATGATCGAAAAGTAACCGGTTAAGCCAAAGTGATCGAGGATGCCCGGCATGCTCTGGCCACGGTTTGTTGCTATAGCCAGCGGGTATAATTCGGTCAGAGCGGCAAGGGCATCGCGCATACCGGGTTGCGGTTCCATGTAAGGGATAAATTGACGATAATCGAGCTGCTCAGCTATCGCCAAAGCCTGCGGTGCGCGTTTTTCTCCCAGCAGGTGCTGCAGGACTTGTGGACTTGCTGCTGTGTGACAGAGATGCGCGTTCGCCTGGTCGGCTTCTACCACCGGAGGTTCATCGAAATAGGCCAAAATGGTATTGTAATACTCCAGATTGGCTTTACGGCTCTCAAAAAGGACACCGTCACAGTCGAAAACGATGCCGCGAATTCCGTTCATGAGCGGCCTGCCTTGTGATGGATATAAACGCAACCACCCAGCCCGAACAGAACCATCGGCAGAGAGAGCAACTGGCCCATCGTCGCCCCGCCCCAGAGAAAACCAAGGTGTGCATCCGGTTGCCGGAAAAATTCAACCAGGAAGCGGAACAACCCGTAACCGATAAAAAAAACAAAGAACGGTATCCCGGCAGCAACCTTGCGCCGATGCAGTCCATAGAGGATGAAAAACAGGACAAGACCTTCGAGGAAGGCTTCGTACAACTGGCTGGGGTGACGCGGTAATGGGCCTCCGTCCGGGAAAACCATCCCCCAGCGATGGTCAGTAACCCGACCCCATAATTCGCCATTGATAAAATTGCCAAGGCGCCCGAGACCGAGACCGATCGGTGCAGAGGCAACCAGGATGTCACCGGTCAAGAGGACCGGCAGTTTACGGCGGCGGCAAAAGATCAGTGACGCAATGACGACGCCCAGCAACCCGCCATGGAAACTCATGCCCCCTTGCCAAATTGCGAAGACATCCTGAGGCCGGGAAAGATACTGCGCCGGGTTATAAAACAGCACATAGCCAAGACGGCCTCCGAGCACGACGCCGAGGACACCGTAAAACAGCAGATCGGAGACGCCGTCTTTGTCAAGGGCCAGCTTGCGCAACCGCGCAAGATGACGAATCAGCATATACGCGGCAGCAAAGCCGAGCAGGTACATCAGCCCGTACCAGCGCACAGCCAACGGACCTATTTGAAAGACAATCGGATCGATTTGCGGATGAGTCAGCATGACGGGCGATACAATACCTTATCCTTGAGACCCGTTCAAGCAACTTGAAGAGATTGCAGAACGCTTGAAAAATCCTCTGGCAGCGAAGCGGTGAAATGCAATTTCTTGCCGGTGACCGGATGTGAGAATGCCAGCGATCTGGCATGCAGCATCTGGCGCGGGATAACAACATCACCGATGCATTTCGGCCCATCGTATGCCTGATCTCCGAGCAAAGGCATGCCCGCCTCAGAAAAATGAACCCGGATCTGGTGTGTTCGTCCAGTCACAAGGTCGACTTCTACCATGCTGACACGGTTCATCGATTGAAGCAGCCTGTAGCGGGTTTCCGCCGGCTTGCCACCTTTTGCCACGGAGACCACCAGGTTGCTTGATCGGCGTCGGGCCAGTTGTGAAGAGAATTTCCCTTCTGCTGCATCAGGGATCCCATCAATCAAGGCCCAGTAGGTTTTGTCAATATCGTGATTGAGGAACTGTTCCGTCATTTTCTTGTGTGCCCTGGAATGAATCGAAAAGACCATGACCCCTGAGGTGTCCTGATCGAGGCGCTGCACCATACCGATGCTCGGGCGCTGGCCGACACGCAGCGTCATGGCGATAAGTTTCTGCAACTCGGCATAAACAGTACCCTTATAGCGCGCCGGGGTTGGCTGGGTCGGCATCCCTGCAGGCTTGTCAATGACGATCAGATCCTGATCACGGTAGATAACTTTCTCTTGACTCAGCGGGGCGGGGTCAAGAAGCAAAGTATCGACATAAACTTCGATTTTATCGCCGGTACTGACCTTTTCGCTGCAGCGGCGCATACGTCTGGCAGAGAGATGAACACCGCCAATTTCAATCAAT
>JBFLJZ010000069.1:0-2577 GCA_040882925.1 Desulfuromonadales bacterium | reverse complement strand
ATCGGCCGGCAGATAAAACCCTCGATGATGAACCGGATTGCCACGCTCCGGGAGAGATCACGGACACGGTGGTGGGCCTGATCCATGCCGAAGAGATAGATGAGGAGAACGCTTCTGGGGTGGAGAAGAAGCTGGTCAAGAACCTCAAATGGGGGGCGCGCAAGAACGACACCCGTCGCATCGTTCTGCACACCTTCTCGCATCTGGCCGAAACGAAAGCGTCGGCGGACTTCACCAAGGCGTTGCTGCTGCGCACCGCAGAGCGACTGCAGGGCGCCGGTTACGAGGTCTGGCAGACGCCGTTCGGGTATTTCCTGGATCTTGACCTGCAGGCGCCGGGGCGCTCGGTGGCGCGGATCTTCACTTCATTTTGATTTTGATGATTATTTAACGAAAAGGCGCACAGAACGCAAAGTAAAGCGGACCTTCTTGCGCAAGGATGGCCAAGATTCATGGGAGTAAAGGCTGTAAGAATTTAGGCTATTGAAGCTTTGTCGTTTTTGACTGCCGCGTCCCTCCTCCCGCTTCCCGGTTATTCCTTCAATCTGACCCGCAGCTGCTGGTCGCTGATCTTGACCTCATCGATGCCGTCGGCGAAGCTTTTCCAGAACCCCTCTCGGTCGCCGAACTCCTGGACTAGGTCGACATTTTTCATGTTGCCGAGCCAGGCGTTTGGGATCGGCACTCCCCACAGGCTGACACCCCGCAGTGCCACCACCGGTCGCTGATTGCGGTAGGACATCTCCAGCCCGGCAGTCACCTTGAGGGTCTTGCCACCAAGGACCGGGAACTCGTCATCGAGAGGGATCAAAAGCTTGGCGCTGGCCAGGTCCTCGGAGAGGTCAATCGCCAGTTTCCTGGCCAGGTCGGTGTTTTTCGCCAGGAGAGCATTCAGTTCACGTTCGGTCAGGATGATTTCCCGGTTGGCGTCGGCTTCCGTGTAGCGTTCCGGCTGCAGGCTCTCGCTCCGGTCCGGCTGCAGACGGTCTTTGTGCAGGGAAAGGGTGCGGTGCATCGAATCGAGCCGCTCCAGCTTTTGCTCCAGGATTTGCTCTTCTCCGCTACTCAGGGTGACCGGCTTGAAAGAGCCGGGGAAGAGGTAGAAGTAGACTGCGGTGACGGCGACCAGAGTTGCAACAACGCAGGCCACAACGACGATGCCGAGCACCTTCAACCAGCTCTGGCCGTGTCCTGTTTGCTGGGCGGGGGGGTGACGTAGCTCGGGGTACTTTTCAAGCGGGTTGTCCATAATTTATCCAGGGGCAAATTTCAGCGGGTTTCAGCAATCAGTTGACGGTAGCTCGCGTAGGCCTGGAAGCCGACCAGTGCCTGTTGTCGATAGATGTTCGTCGGTACGGCAGTGACACCAAGTTCGCTGGCGCGTTGCCAGTCATCATCAACATGGGCAGCGTAGCTGCGCTTGTCAATGACCTTGAGAGCTTTATCGGCGTCGAGACCGACCGATGCGGCGATCTCTGCCAGGATGTCCGGCTTGGCAATATTCAGTCCATCGACGAAATAGGCTCGGTAGACGTGCATGTGAAAAGCCTCACCGGCACCTTGCCCTTCAGCCCATTTCCCCAGTTCCTGGGCACGACGACTGTTGTAGGTGCGGGTCCGGTCGCCGAAGGGCAGGTTGAGTTCGCCGGCGACCTGTTTGCAGTGCTGCAACATCGCTTCGATGTCATAGCGACCGGCAAACAGGTCCGTCAATTCCTGGCCCTCATCCGGAGTGTCCGGATGCAGCGGGAAGACGCTCCAGCGGAACTCCAGGCCGAACTCCTCGCGCAGTCTGTCGGTACGCACGGTACCGAAATAACACCAGGGTCAGACGTAATCGAAAAAGATTTCCAGCGTGTCCATGTTTTCAACCCTATCAGACCTGCCGCAAACAGCAATCTCATCCCATGCAAAAAGCAGCAGTTGCTGTCTATATCAGGCAATCCGCTCATGCTGCTGACAAAGTTCACTATTGATATTTTAGCAGGTCGACAGATGGTTCCTCTGTTGCCCTTTTTCATTGAACTTTGGCATGCAAAGACAACAGCAAATGTAAAACCCGGGGGTCGCGCCCCCCGACGGCGCCATACTCTTTTACTGGTCTAAAAGAGTATGCAGAAAACGACCTGCGCTGCGCTGGGCATGTCTGGCTCGAAACGGCGGCAACTTCAATTCAGGTCGTATGATGTGACAAAATGCCTACGCTTCCCCCGCAGGACCCGAGGCTCTTGTGAGCCTCTCTAAATCTGCATGGTTGTGGTTTTTCCGGTTGTCCAGTCCCGTGTGCCGCCGCCGGAAGCGAAATGATTAAAGCCGAACAGCAAAAAGAAAATTATGAGCGTTGCGAGTTTTAGTGTTTCCGGCTTTAATCCATTAGTTTCCGGGAACCCAGCAGCGCAGGGCAAGGCTTCGGGTGCCCTTTTTTTGCTTACTTTGTTTGGGCAAACAAATAAAGTAAGGCGTCTGGCGGGTCGCAACCCACCGGTGTTGTTTCTGATCTTTGATGCGCATAATGATAAAATTGTATTCGATAATGGCCCATTCAAGACCGATACCATACAAAATGGCCCTGGGTAT
>JBFLJZ010000337.1:0-2785 GCA_040882925.1 Desulfuromonadales bacterium | reverse complement strand
CCGCTGCCGACCCTAGTGGTTATTGCCCTGAGTGATTTCATACAGAGCTACATTCTGGTGATCATCGGCGCGTGTTTTGCCGTGACATGGATTCTCAAACGTATCTACAGAACGCCCAAGGGACGTCTTTACATGGATACGCTGTTCCTTAAGCTGCCAGTGATGGGAATCCTGATCCGCAAGGTTGCCGTCGCCAAGTTTACACGAACTCTTGGGACCATGGTCTCCAGCGGTGTGCCAATTCTCGACGGCCTTGACATTGTTGCTAAAACTGCCGGCAACAAGATTGTCGAAAATGCAATCTACAAAGTTGCCCAGAGCATCAGTGAAGGCAAGACCATCGCAGAACCTCTTGAAAAATCTGGAGTCTTCCCGCCGATGGTTTGCCAGATGATCGCTGTTGGTGAACAGTCAGGTTCAATCGATACCATGCTGAACAAGATAGCCGATTTCTACGATGATGAAGTTGATGATGCGGTCGGCAACCTGACGGCCATGATGGAACCCTTGCTGATGCTCTTCCTCGGCACCACTGTCGGTGGTCTGGTCATTGCGATGTACCTGCCGATCTTCCAGATGGCCGGTGCTGTTGCTGGATGATAGCCGGGCTGCGCAGGTGTCAGGGCGGCAAATATCCTGCGTTGCGCAGCTTGGTTCGTTGCCCATCACGTCAGTAACAAAACGCGGTCTTGACCCGTTGAGCGCAACCCAGTTCACGGCCATGATTCCCTTCAGGGTTAACTCATGAAGCCACACCCTGAAAAAAAAAATCCCCATTCAAATTCCAAGGTCCTTTTGACCTGGTATCTGGCGATTCGCCTGATTGTTGTCTGCGTGTTCCTCGGCGGCACAATCGTTTATCATCTCCAGCAGGAACAGTGGGGCAGTTCACCTATTGCCAGGTATCTGGGTTATCTGACTCTGCTAACCATACTGCAATCCTCGGCATCCCTCTCTGTTCTGCCGAGGTTGAAACGATATCGTCATTTCATCAATGCCCAGCTCTGTTGGGACCTGCTTTTCATCATCTTGGTCATTTACATGACCGGCGGAGTTGTCAGCCTCTACTCATTTTTCTTTATCCTGGTCATCATTGCGTCCAGCGTCTTTTTCCCCCGGCCCCAGGTCCTGGTCGTTGCCTCGGCGTCTTCCATCCTGTACGGCAGTCTCCTTGACCTGCAGTACTACGGGTATCTGCCCGAGTTCAGGGGGCAGCCGCTGCCGGTCAGCCTGAATCATTACGATGTCTTCTATGCGGTTTTTCTGCATGTCGGGGCGTTTTTCCTGACTGCACTGTTAAGCGGGGCGTTGGCGGAGCGCCTCAAACGAAGCGAAGAAGCACGAGTCAGGCGCGAAATCGATTATGGCGAACTGGAACGCCTTAACCAGGCGATCCTGAGCAATATCAACAGTGGCCTGATGGTCGTCAATGCCGTCGGACGTATCCGCTCGTTCAATAACGCCGCCAGCAAGATTACCGGATACCAACTGCAGGAGGTTTACAACCGCCCAGTAGAAGCGATTTTCCCCGAGTTCGATGGGGTCGACCCGAAATCCCTGGACGGGGTTAACCGGGGAGAGATGTTTTATCGCAGAAATGAAAATGAACTCCTCACCCTCGGCTATTCGGCCACTCGGGTGGTGGATCGACATAGCGAGAGGCTTGGCCTGCTGATCGCTTTCCAGGATCTGACCGAGATCAAGACACTAGAAGGCGAGTTGAAGCGAGCGGACCGCCTGGCGGCAGTCGGACGCCTGGCATCCGGTCTCGCTCACGAGATACGCAATCCCCTGGCGTCAATCAGCGGGTCGGTACAGCTGCTGCTCGAAGATGAGAAGGTGCGCGATGAGGACCGTCACCTGATGGAGATTGTCATCAAGGAGGCCGATCGTTTGAGTGCCCTGCTGAGCGATTTTCTGAATTTCGCCCGTCCTGCGCCATTGCAGTTGGAGTCCGTCGACTTGGCGGCACTGCTCGACGAAATGATCGCCCTCTTGTCCGCCAGTGGTCAGTTTAACAATGTAACAGTCGATAAAGCCTATCGTGGTCCGGTTACGATGACTGTGGATCCGCAGAAAATGCACCAGGTCCTGTGGAACCTTCTGATCAATGCCGGCGAAGCTGTTCAGCCGGCAGGGGAAGTCAGGGTTGAGATCGCCGAGGGAAAAGGCGAAATCATCATTGAAGACAGCGGCCCGGGCATTGCAGAAGAGGACCGGGACAAGCTGTTTGAGCCGTTCTTCACAACCAAGGGCAAGGGCACCGGCCTCGGCTTGGCCAACGTCTACGCGAATATCGAGGCCCACGGCGGCCACATTTTTGTTGAGCAGGGCAAGCTTGGTGGCGCCCGTTTTACGATCTCCCTGCTTAGTGACTGATTCAAATTGTAGTCGATGCGCAAGACGCCAAGAGTGAACACCACATAACTGACCATAAAGCATGACAGAGGGTTGTTAATTGTGGTACAGATTTCTGCTAAAATGATCACCGAGTTGAAAATACCCAAGGAGTTTGTCCTGTAATGAGCGATGAAGCAAACAAGTACCGGGTCCTGATCGTCGATGACGAAGAGAGCATGCGTGACTTCCTGAGCATTATGCTGCACCGGGAGGGCTACCAGGTCGACACGGCTGTTGACGGAGCACAGGCGGTTATGCACTTGCGAGACCACAGTTATGATCTGGTCATATCGGATATCAAGATGCCGCGCATGACCGGCCTTGAACTGCTGACCCACATCAAAGAGCGCACACCGGAAACCGTGGTGCTGATGGTGACGGCCTT
>JBFLJZ010000336.1:0-11545 GCA_040882925.1 Desulfuromonadales bacterium | reverse complement strand
GTCGTGCAGCTCGCCTTCCAGTTTCTCGAGCTGCGATTGCGCCTCGACGACAGCGTCTTTTGCTTCGTCTGACTGGTCACTCTGCTCGGCGAGAGCCTGGATCTCCTCTTCGAGTTCACGGATCCGCTCTTCTGCATCCTTGCATGAGGTTTCCATACGGCTCTTCGAGGCCTGCTCCTCGGCCAGTTGCTCATGAATCTCCGCCAGTGTTTTTTCAGCTTTTTGCAAACTCTCTTCAAGCGTCGTGATTTGCGCCTGGGCCTGCTTGACATCCGCTACGAACTGCTCTTGTTTTGCTCGTTCGTTTTCAAGCTCGTCGGACGTCAGCGTCAACTGCTCCTCAAGTTCCTTGATCCGACCTTTCAGCGCAACGATTCTGCGTTTTTGTTTGAGTTCGCCAACGGACTTTTTATCAGCTTCGACGAGGATTTCTTCAAGTTCCTGAATACGCTTTTCTGCCGCTGCTGTAATCGACTCGCTGATCTCTCTCTGTTTGCGTTCCTCGTCATTCCGGCTTTCAGCAGCCTCCAGCCTGGCCGTCAGGTCCTCGACCTGGGCCATCAGCGCCTCGCCGTCGGCATCGCGCCCTTCGACAGGAGATAAAGCGTCAACCATGAACTGACGAAGCTCTGCTAGCCGATCATCGAGACGTTGTTCAGCAGCTAGCTTGCGGGCGGCTTTCTTACCGGCGGCATTTTCCGGGTTCGTCTCGACAGCCTCCTGCAGCTCGGCGAGCAATTGTGCCTTTTCATCCCTCTGTCTGCGTGCTTCGGCAGGCGACGCGAGTCCCGGGACATCGTGCAGGACAACTTCAAGCATGGCCGGACTGAGCCTTAGATTGACATCTTCGAGCCGGTATCCCAGCCCGGCAAGCGTTTCACATCCATGTTGCCATGCAGAGCCATCGTTGGCACTTTTGACCGAAAAAATCAGCGCTTTCTTGAACGCCTTGTCATGAAAGGCAACGTAACAACGTGATTGGGAATCGTCCTGGAACTCGCAAAGGACCGCATGCACATCAAACCCTTTTCCCTTGGTTTCAGAGAAAGTGACGTGGTCGGCGGATCGGCAGAGCTGCTTGATACTGTCGGCTTCGACTTCGAGAAAGCCTTCAGCTTCATAGATGAGCATAGGTTTTCCCCCGGCAAGACAACTCGGACAATTGCAGTGATACGAGAGATGTGACGTCAGGGCTG
Organism: Desulfuromonadales bacterium; assembly: GCA_040882925.1. Lineage (GTDB taxonomy): Bacteria > Desulfobacterota > Desulfuromonadia > Desulfuromonadales > BM103 > JAFDBW01. The sequence continues at coordinate 10,349 of JBFLJZ010000336.1, read as the reverse complement.
GCGTGCAACATCAGCCCTGACGTACAGTACAAAAACGTGACGGGATGAACGGGGCGCCAGCGCCTCAACCCTGCGCCTGGACCGCTGTAATCGCCGACACCGAAACAATGTCGTCAACCGAACAGCCGCGGGAGAGATCGTTGACCGGTTTGGCGAGCCCCTGGACGATCGGCCCGACCGCTTCGGCGCCGGCGACGCGCTCGACCAGCTTGTAGCCGATATTGCCGGCATCGAGATCGGGGAAAATCAGGGTGTTGGCCTTGCCTGCCACTGCCGAACCGGGAGCTTTCTTCTCACCGACCTTGGGCAGCAGCGCGGCATCGGCTTGCAGTTCGCCGTCGATCTGCAGCTCGGGTGCGAGTTTTTTGGCAATTTCGAGCGCCTCGAGGACCTTGTCGCAATCCTCGTGGCTGGCACTGCCCTTGGTCGAGAATGAAAGCATCGCCACGCGGGCGTCAACGCCGAGGAAGCTCTTGCAGCTGGTCGCAGTGGAGACGGCGATCTCGGCCAGGGCCTGGGCATTCGGATTCGGGTTGACCGCACAATCAGCGAAGCAAAGCACTCCGTCTTCACCAAAGTCCGGGTTCCTGGTCACCATCAAAAACACCGAAGACACCGTCTTCATGCCCGGAGCGGTGCCGATCACCTGGAAGGCGGCACGCAGCACATCACCGGTGGTATTGTAGGCTCCAGCGACCATACCACCGGCGTCACCCTTATGCACCATCATGGCACCGAAAAACAGGTTGTCTTCGCCGGTCAGGGTTGCACGTGCCTGGTCGGGTGTCATGCCCTTCTTCTCGCGCAGTTCCACCAGCTCAGCGACATAGTCTTCCAGTCTGGCGGCACTCTGTGGATCGATCAGCTCGACACCCTTGAGGGAAACCCCCAGTTCACCGGCCTTGGTTTCCAAGGTAGCGGGATCGCCGAGCAGCACGACTTTCGCCAGGTTATCACCGGTAATCACTTCTGCAGCCTGAATCATGCGGTCATCGTAACTTTCAGGAAGCACGACGGTCTGGAGACTGTTGCGGGCTTTTGCCTTGATCTGGTCAACGAGATGCATCGAGATTTCCTCCTTCAAACAGGGCTTAATCAAAGACAGAAATATACCGGATGGCCGGTAAATCGTCAACTTATTTCCCCGGGCAGACCACACACGAACCGCCGATTCGATACTGGTAGTCACCCTTCTCTTGTAATATAATGAATAGTTTTTAAATCATTTATGCCATGACTGCCGAAAAACGACAAAATCGCATAATCACAGGGTTTATCCTGTTGTCGCTGCTTTTGCACCTGCTTCTTCTGTTGGTGCCGAAAGACAGGCTGTTTCCCGTGGAGACTGCGCAGCCGCCGGTTTACGTCGAGGTCCGGCCACCGCAACCACTGGAACGGGAACTCGACCTGCCGATCCGGGAGGAGTTGGAAAAACCCCGCGAAAAGCCGGCCGAACGCCTGGCGGAAAAGGATCAGGTGGTCGAGCAGGAGACCGCGCCGGAGGGACAGGACACCGAGGATCTCGAAAGAGTCGTCCGGGCACCCGAACCGGCACCGAAGATGCCGCAGCCAAGCCCGCCACAACCGGAACCGCAGCCAAGCCCGCCACAACCGGAACCGCAGCCGGAAAAGCCGCAGGTCGAGAAAGTTGAAGAGCCACGCCCGGAGACGGTCGAAGGCTGGCAACGGCCGCAGGCCAAGCCCTCTCCCAAGCTGCCGGACCTCGAGACCCTGACCCAGATTTCCCCCCAGACCATGGCAAGCATTGAACGTGACTGGCGGCGCAAATACCGCGAAGACGTCGAGCGGGGTGATACCGTCTGGATGGACACCCAGCAGGACCTGCTGATCTCCTTCATGCGCCGCTTCCGCGACAACATCTACGGCGTATGGAACTATCCCGAACAAGCGAGGAGGATGAACCAGCGGGGCTCCTGCCTGCTGCGCATCACGGTTGACCGTGACGGCAACGTCACAGACGTCATGCTGATGGAAAGCTCCGGATACCGGGTCCTCGATGACGAAGCGATCCGTGCCGTCCGGCAGGGCGCCACCTACGGACCACTACCAAGGGCTTATCCGAATGAGTATCTGCACATCATGGCTTTATTCAATTACCAGCTGAGCAGCAGCGGATACCAGGGTCGCAGGCTCTATTAGCAGACTTGCCACGGTTATGCATGTTAAAAGGCAGCAAGCTTAATTCAGGTTGCTCACACTGATCGATAGCCAACACTTCCCTGCAGGAGCCGAGGCTCTTGTGAGCCTCTCCAATTGTGGAGAGCTGTAAAAGGTGTCTTGTTGTTAGTTTTTCCCTTGCAGGTCACACAGAAAGGTCAGGCACTTTGACGCAGGGCCGGATTATTATGGTACTTCCTATTGAATGCCTCAGAAGCCAAGCAAAGGAGATGCCCTCCGTAGGAGAAAGGCACTTTTGAAAACATAATGGGGACACGTACTTGTTACGTGTCCCCATTACAAGTCATAGCTTCTGACAGGACGCAACCCGCCGGTTTTAGCTTTAAAAGGATAATGAAGCGAAGGGTAACAACTTAACCATCTGTTGCCCTTAGCTTCATTAAAACTCATGCCTCCTGTACCGGCAAGGTGCCGTCATCACCGCCATTCCTTCGAGAAATCAAGGAACGCAGCATTGGCAGGAAAAGAATAAACAGCGTGGCAATATTGATCCCCAGGGTCAGCGGGCGCTCCCACATGAAACTGATCGATTCATTGTAGATCAACAGGGCGCGGCGCAGGTTGTCCTCCATCAGACCGCCGAGAATAAATCCAAGCAGCAGCGGTGCCATCGGAAAGTTCATCAGGCGCAACGCAATGGCCCCGATACAGAAGATCACCATCATCTGGATATCAAAGTCGTTGAATGTGACAAGATAAACCCCCATCAGGGAGAAAAACAGGATCATTGGCACCATGAAGTTGCGGGGGATAGCCAACAAGCGTGCAAAATAAGGGATCAACGGCAGGTTGAGAATCAGCAGGAACACGTTGCCGAGGTACATCGACATGATCACGCCCCAGAAAACTTCCGGACTGTCAGTGAACATACGTGGCCCGGGCTCGATTCCATAGGCAATCAACGCCCCGAGCATCACTGCGGTGGTTCCGGAACCGGGGATGCCGAGGCACAGCAGTGGCACAAAGGAACCGGAACTGGCCGCATTGTTGCCGGTCTCGGGAGCAGCAAGGCCACGCAGGCTACCCTTGCCGAACTTGGCCTGTTCTTCCGGAGGAGCAAGATTGCGCTCCATGCCGTACGACATAAAGGAGCCGAGTGTCGCCCCGGCGCCCGGCAGAACGCCGATCAGAAAACCGAGGACTGATGAGCGGGCGATCGATGGAGCAATCAGCTTGAACTCTTTCTTGCTGACCGCCAGGCTTTTGAAACCGATCATCTTCGGATCGAGACTGTCGGAGGATTCGTCCCGTTTCAGGACAATTGACAAAGCTTCGGTCAAGGCAAAAGTGGCCATGGCCAGGAGCAGAAATTCGATGCCGTCGAGCAATTCCAGGGAACCGAAGGTAAAGCGTTGCACACCGGAGGTCTGATCAGTCCCGACCGTCGCCAACATCAGGCCGAGGACAACCATCAGCAAGGCTTTCAAGACTCCACCGCGACCGGCAAAAGCCGAGACAGCCGTCAACCCGAGAATCATCAGGGCGAAGTAATCGGCAGACTGGAAGCTTGTCGCCACGCTTGCCAGCATCGGCGCAAAGATCATCAGGAAGATAACCGAAATAGTGCCGCCGGAAAATGATGAATACGCGGCTATGGCCAAGGCTTTTCCCGGGTAGCCCTGCCTGGCCAGCGGATAGCCATCCAGGGCTGTCGCCACGGTCGCGGCCTCACCGGGGGCGTTGATCAAAATCGACGAGGTGGAACCGCCGAATATGGCGCCGTAGTACACACCGGCCAGAAGCACCATCCCGGAAGCCGGGTCGAGGCCGTAAGTGACCGGTATCATCAAGGCAACTGCAGTGATCGGCCCCAAGCCCGGCAGCATGCCGATCAGGCTGCCCATGAAACAGCCGAACAGGACCAGGGCGATATTGAAAGGGACCATGGTGGTGCTGATCCCGGTCAACATGCCGTTCAACATTCCATCCCACATCACAGCACTCCTAGCTGATAAAAGATTTCGCCTGGCGCGATATAGACACCCAGGAGTGTTGACATGACGAACCAGAGCAGGATGACCAACGGGATTGCGGCAATCACCATTTTCTTGATGTTTCGCTCACCGAGGATGTAAAAGCCCGCCAAGAGGAAAAGTATCGATGCGATAATGAAACCAAGCCACTTCATCAACAGGCCGTAAATCACCATGGCGATGACCAGATAGATGGCCTTCATCCAGTCCATGCCCCTGGTTTCTTCCTTGAGCGTACGCTTGCCTGCCGGATCGACGGTCGGCATAACCAGAATCAAACTTGCCAGAATAATACCGAGCACCGCCAGGGCATAAGGCATGGTTCGCGAAGTAAAGAATTCCTGTTGGGCCAGAAAACTCAAAGGGATTTTGAATGCCAGCAAACCGTAAGCGATAGAGAATGCCAGCAATAACAGTGCGCCAACTTTTTCGCGAGCCATATCCGCTCCTTTCATTAGTTCTGAAACGATCACTCCCCCGGCATAACAGTTGGGGGAGTGATTAAGTACAGCTGATACTTTACTGGATGAAGCCAAGCTCACGCATCATGCCACCAATGGCTTTTTCCTGGACTTCAAGGAAAGCTGTAAATTCGGCTCCCGGCTTGTAGAGATCCTGCCAGCCACGCTGGTCACGAATCTTCTGCCAATCTTCTGTCCCGTACATTTTGGCAAGCACGTCACGGTATGCTTGGGCCTTGGCTTTCGGGAGGCCTGGAGCGCCAAAGAAACCGCGCCAGTTGGCAAAGTCCATGTCGTAGCCGAGCTCTTTTACTGTGGGCACATCCGGGGCCTGCGCGAGGCGCTCGCTGGAGGTCACGGCGAGAATCCGAACTTCGCCCTGGTTGGCCAGGCCAAGAGCCTCGCCAAAGCCGGTCGAAAGAGCCTGGGTGTCGCCGGAGAGAAGGCCTGCCATGGCCTTGCCGCCAGCATCATAAGGGATATAAACCAGCTTGAGGGGGTCGCCACCTGCAGCCTTGACGATCATCGCCGGAACCAGGTGATCCATGCTGCCCTTGACTGAACCGCCGGCAATCTTGACCGAGCGTGGATCCTTTTTAAAGTCGGCCATCATATCCTTCAGTGAGGTGTACTTTGAATCTTTGGCGACAACGATGGCGGCATAATCTGCAATCACTGCCGCAATCGGCGTCAGGTCACGGAAGGACTGTGGGAAAACCCCGGTCAGTGAACGAATAATGATCGGTGTTGAATTAACCAGCATTGTATTTTGCTGGCGCTTCGCAGTACTGATCAGATGATTGAGCGCTTTGCCGCCGCCGCCACCGGACATGTTCTCAAAAGAAGCCTGTTCGATTAGTTTCGCATCGAGCAACGCCTTGCCCACACCACGAGCAGTACCATCCCAGCCACCGCCCGCACCGCCGGGTATCAGGAAATGGATCTCTTCCACGTCGGCGGCAAAGCCTGCATGCGCTGGAACCATGATACATGCCGCTGCCAGCACAACCATTAATTTCCCAAACCAACCTGTTCTCATAACGCTTCTCCTCTGAATAGTTTTTCGGCATCATTGCCGCACACATCTACAGCTGAATGAGCCATTTCCTATGGCCTTTCTATCAAGAATATAATGCAAGGCTATCAGTTAATATGAGGATGTAAATAATTTCTCCATAATGAGTTTTTGCTGCATAAAGTTTATTTTGGCTATATTGTTCAGACCTCTTTCAGGCTATCATTCAGGCAAATTACCGGAGCCTGACACAACCCATGAACGCGACACTCGACGGCCCAAGAAAAAAACGGATCCCGGCCAGCCTGAAAAGACGCATGATCTTCCTCGTCTGCTTGCTGGTTTTTTCACTGATCCTGATTTCCGGTGGTCTCTATACGGCGATGCTTGGTGAAGTCCTTGAAGAACAGATCGGCAAGCGCGCCCTGCAGGTCTCCCATACCGTGGCGAGAATGCCCCTGGTCAAGCAACAGATCGTCAAAGCACAACCGGAGGGGACGCTGCAAAAGCTGGCCGAAGAGATCAGGACCGAAGTCGGCGCCGAGTTCATCGTCATTGGCAACCGCAGCGGCATCCGCTTTTCACACCCGAAGCAGGACCGGCTCGGCAAACAGATGGTTGGCGGGGACAACGCCCCGGCTCTTGAACGTGGCGAATCGTACGTCTCTAAAGCGATCGGCACCCTTGGGCCGTCGATCCGCGGCAAGGTGCCGATTTTTGACGATCACGGCAAAATCATCGGGGTTGTCTCGGTCGGCTACCTGCAGGAAAATGTCAGGGAGATCGTCTACGAGCACCAGATCAAGGTCGGCGTCCTGGTCGGCGCATTGCTGGTGCTTGGCGTTCTCGGCGCTGTGAGCATTTCCAACCGCTTCAAAAGGGCAATCTTCGACCTCGAGCCCGAGGAGATCGCCCGCCTCTTTTCCGAGCGGGAGATGCTCATCAAATCAATCCGTGAAGGGATCATTGCGATTGACCGGAATGCTCAAGTAACAGTCGCCAACCGCCAGGCAATCAGCATCCTTGGCTACAATTCGGACCAGGATGTGGCCGGCAGGCACATCCGGGAGGTTTTGCCCGGTGCCAGGTTGAGCAGAATCCTGACCGGGGGCGAGCAGCGTCATGACCAGGAACTGGAAGTCAATGGTATCAACATGATCATCAATACTGTTCCGATCAAGCAGGATGAAAATATTATTGGTGCCGTTGCCAGTTTCAGACGCAAAGACGAGATGGACATCCTGGTCAGGCAGTTTTCCCAGGTCAAGGAGTATTCCGAGATGTTGCGTGCCCAGACCCATGAATACTCCAACAAGCTGCATACCATCGCCGGCCTGATTCAGATCGGCCACGACAAGGAGGCGCTGGAGCTGATCGGCCGTGAAGCAGCAGGTTACCAGGGGCTCATAGCCTTTCTGGCAAAGGCGGTTCCCTTCCCGGTAATTGCCGCATTTATCATCGGCAAGTACAACCACGCTCAGGAATTACGCATCAGGTTTGAAATCGACCCGGAAAGCCAGTTGACTGATGTCCCCCAGGAACTCAGCCGCGAAAAGCTGGTCACCATATTGGGCAACCTGCTCGACAACGCCTTTGATGCCGCCCAATATGGCGATAAAGAAGCAATGGTCAAACTCTCTATGACCGATGTCGGTAATAACCTGGTGTTTGAAATCGAGGATTCAGGTGAAGGAGTTCCCGTTGAGCAAAGCGAGCAAATCTTCGAGAGAGATTACTCCACCAAGCAAGCGGATCGCGGCCAGGGGCTGTACCTCGTGAAGAAAGCCCTTGCTGACCTGAAGGGTGAAATAACCCTCGGCGAAAGCGAACTGGGTGGAGCACTTTTTTCGGTATTCATTCCGAAGCGGGTGAGAGAATAATATGGGTTTTACTGTATTAATCGTCGAAGACGACCCCAAAATTGCCGAGATCCATAGACACTTTACTGAAAAAGTCGATGGCTTCGAGGTTGTCGGCATTGCTGACAGCCTGGCTGACGCGGAAAAGATGAGCAGGCTCCTTGAGCCGGACCTGGTCCTGCTCGACTACTATTTTCCGGAAGGGCACGGCACAGATATTCTCTGGCGGATTCGAGGCGATGGGCTTGCCACCGACATCATCATGATTACCGCTGCCAAGGAAAGTGACACCCTGCAGCAAGCAATGCGTGGCGGAGTCTTTGACTATATTGTCAAACCGGTCATGTTCCCGCGTTTTGAAGAGGCTCTGTTACGCTTTCAGAACCACAGGCAGCAAATGCAGACTGAAGACAGCTTCAGTCAGCAAGATGTTGATCGCTTGCTCCATCCCTATAAAGACAGCCAGCCGGGTGAGCCTGTTCTGCCGAAAGGGGTCGATCCTTTAACCCTGAGAAAAATCCGTTCGGTTTTTGCCGATCCTCATCCTGAAGGGTTAAGTGCCGAGGAGGTTGGCGACAAGGTTGGTACTAGCAGGACCACCGCGAGGCGCTACCTCGAATATTTGGCCTCAACCGGGCAATTGCATGCAGAGCTGGTTTACGGCGCGGTCGGCAGGCCGGAACGTCGCTATTTTTCGGCTCAAGTCACTTAGGCCGTGCCGAACATCTTGACAGACGAGGGGCCGGTCATGCTTGGCCGGCCCCTTGTTTGCCTAACGTCTTGAGGCGGATATCCCGCTACTCGCTTGCCTCCCACTTCAACCTGGGCTTGCGCGCGGCGGTCGTCTCGTCCAGCCGTCTGACGCGCGGGCGTACCGGGGCGTTGAGCAGCAGCTCAGGATTGTCACGGGCCTCACCGGCAATCGCGATCATGGCGTCACAGAACTCGTCGATGACATCCTGGCTCTCGGTCTCGGTCGGTTCGATCATGATCGCACCCTTGACCACCAGCGGAAAATAAATGGTCGGGGGATGATAGCCGTAGTCGATCAGCCGCTTGGCGACATCAAGGGTGTGGCAGCCGCCTGCCAGGTCTTTGTCGGAGAAGATCACTTCGTGCAAGGAGCGATTCTTGTACGGCAGGTCGTAGACTCCCTCGAGCCGGGCCCTGATGTAGTTGGCATTCAGAACCGCCATCTCGCTGGCATGCTTCAAGCCGGCTCCACCCAGGCTGCGGATATAGGAGTAGGCACGCACCATGATGCCGACATTGCCGTGGAAGGCCATCAGGCGTCCGATCGAATCGTTTTTGCCCGTCTCGAAACGATACTCGTCGCCGACCCGCTCGACACCCGGTCCCGGCAGGAAGGGCACCAGCTCTTCGGTGACCCCTACCGGTCCGGCACCCGGCCCGCCGCCGCCATGCGGCGTGGAAAAAGTCTTGTGCAGGTTGAAGTGCATGACGTCGATGCCCATATCTCCCGGACGGGCGATCCCCATCAGGGCATTGAGGTTGGCGCCGTCACAATAGACCATGCCACCCCGTTCATGGACCAGCTGGCAGATCGCCTCGATATTGGTTTCGAACAGGCCGAGGGTGTTCGGATTGGTCACCATCAGTGCGGCAACATCATCATCCATGTGCGCCTCGACTTCTTCGAGGGTCAGCACCCCCTCCGAAGCAATCGGCACGACATCGTAACCGGCCAGCGACGCGGTGGCCGGGTTTGTGCCATGGGCCGTGTCGGGGATCAAAACCTTCGAGCGTTTACTGTTGCGCGCTTCGTGCCAGGCGCGAATCACAAGCATCCCGGCAAGTTCGCCATGGGCACCTGCCGCGGGTTGCAGGGTGACCCGGGCAAAACCGGAGACTTCGGCCAGGTAGGACTGCAGGTTATCCATCAGCTCGAGGATGCCCTGGGCCAGGTGCGGCGGCGTCGCCGGGTGGATGTCAGCGAGACCCGGCAGACGGGCCGCGATCTCGTTCACCTTCGGGTTGTACTTCATGGTGCAGCTGCCCAGCGGATAGAATCCGGAATCGACACCATAGTTCCAGGTCGACAGGCGTGTGAAGTGCCGCACGACATCGACTTCGGACAATTCGGGAAAACCGGCAATTTCATCACGGCAAAGTTCGGCGGGCAGGGTTGCTTCCGGGACATCGAGTTGCGGCAGGCTGTAGCCCTTGCGCCCCGGGTCGGAATGCTCGAAAAGCAACTTTTCGTTGAGGACAAGTCCGCTGGTACCAAGGATTGTCATGCCGCACCTCCCTGCAGTTCGGCAACCAGAGCGTCAATCTCGCTGCGCTGGTTCTGTTCAGTGACACAAACCAGGAAACAGTCCGCCAGTTCCGGGAAGTCATCACCAAGGGCAATCCCGCCGAGAATGCCGGCTTTTTCCAGCCGACCAAGCACGTCCGCTACCGGCTCAGCCGAGCGAACGACAAACTCGTTGAACGACGGGCCGTCAAACAACAGGCTGAAGCCCTTGACGCCGGCCAGCTGCTGGCGGGCATAGGTTGCCTTGGCGAGGTTCTGTTCTGCCATCTCGCGCAGCCCCTGCTTACCGAGCAGGCTCATGAAGATCGTCGTCACCAGGGCGCACAGCCCCTGGTTCGAACAGATATTCGAGGTCGCCTTTTCGCGACGGATATGCTGTTCGCGCGTTGACAGGGTCAGGACGAAACCACGCTGGCCATCGAGATCCGTCGTCTCACCGACCAATCGGCCCGGCATGGCGCGGACATCCTTCTGCCGTACGGTAAAGAAGCCGACGTAGGGGCCACCGAAAGCGAGCGGCAGGCCGAAGCTCTGGCCATCGCCGGCGACGATATCGGCGCCGAG
>JBFLJZ010000002.1:0-4391 GCA_040882925.1 Desulfuromonadales bacterium | reverse complement strand
TGAACACCCTGCGCTCATTTGTAGCAATCGTTGAAGAGGGTGGTTTCTCTGCTGCGGCAAGGAGAGTTCATCGCACCCAATCAGCGATCAGTGTGCAAATTGCCAAGCTTGAAGACAGGTTAAACACGAAGCTCCTGGAGCGCGAGAATCGACCAATCACTGTAACCGCCCCCGGTGAATCCTTTTTAAGTTACGCCTATAAAATTCTTGAACTGGCCGATGAAGCAGTATTGGCGGCCACTTCACCTGAAGAAACGACCCTGCTGCGAGTCGGCTTCGGACAATTCCTGGTGCCCTATGATTTGCACAACCTCCTCGCTCGTTTTAGACGAACCCACCCCAACTGTGACCTGGTTTTGAACCTTGGCCCTGGGACCATGTTACTTCAGCAACTGGAAAAAGGAGAACTTGATGTCGTCTTTGCCGGCCCGGAAGCAGAGAGTGGTCAGAAGCTTTGGGAAGAGCCGCTGGTCTGGAGTGGCACAACTAACCTCTCGAAGAATCCTGACGATCCAATCGAGCTTATCTTGATGCACGCACCGTGCAGCTTTCGTAAAGTTGCTTTCGACGCCCTCGCAAAATCAGCGAAGTCATGGAAAGTCTCCATCAACGCCAATTCACTGCAGGCGGTGCAGTCTGCTGTCCGTGCCGGTCTGGGCGTAAGTGTCATGCCACTTTCGTCAGTCGCTGAGGATATGCCTCTGGTCCATGACCTGCCAGAACTACCCAATACGATGGTGATGAGTTATGTTCACCCGGATGTGTCCCACCCATACGCAGAACGGTTGGTTGATTATCTTATGGAAGGTGTCAACGAGAGCATCGACAGGCGATCGAAAATTTATGCCGTGAAATGATATTAGCGGACGGCAGAAACTGCCAAAACCAGCCCCATCAAAGCAAGACAACAGAAAACAGCTTTCAGGTACAACGTGTGGTTGATCCGTTGATAGAAGCGGGAGCCGACCCAGACGCCGAGCAGTACAAACGGAAGGGTCGCTACATAATATTTGGCGACTGTGAACGTAGTGAGACCGGCCATGAGATGTGCAACTGAGGCCAAAAGCCCGGCACAGAGGAAAAAGCCTGACAGGGTTGCCTTGATCGTATCTTTGGACCAACCGGCCAGAGTGGTATAGATAATGGTTGGCGGCCCACCGGCGCTAAAGGCAGAGGCAATGGCACCGGTGGCGAATCCAGCAACATAAGCCCAAAAGGGACGCAGCTTTCTCTCCATAATTGGTTGAGACAAGAGAGCGTAGATCGCGTAGCCGGTCACAAGAACACCGAGCATCAGCTTCATGGCCACCGGATCGGCGTATTTCAAGAGTGTCACTCCAATAGTAATTCCCGGCACACAGCCCAGCAACAGCGGCCCGATCTTCTGCAGGCTTAAGGAGCGGCGCAGTTGCCAGGACAGACAAAGCGTGATAGTTACGCCGTGTAAGGTGCTAAACGGCACCACCAGTTTCAAGTCCAGAAAGAGACTTAAAAGGGGCACGGCGACCAGGGCTGAACCGAACCCGGTTAAACCTTGGATCAAGCCGGCACCAAGCCATACAATTCCCATCCAAAGATAGATCATAGAAAAGAGTTTCCTCTACCAGGCAAATGTTTTCAAGACTTCTTCCTGTGTCACCGGATGGGTGGCTATGGCATGCTCGATTTTTTTAAGGAAGAACTTTTGCGACTCCGGTAGCCTGCCTCGCATAGGCACTATATTGTTGCCGTGGTCGCCCCAGTAGATGGTGTCAAAATCGAGATTCTCCAGTAGATATTTTTCTTCTTCGAGAATCTGCAATGGAGTCGGTTGAACGAACTCTCCGGATTCAGCCTCCTGCTCCAGATCGGTGCCCGGCTGAATGGTCAAAGCCATGGGAGCAATCTCTTCCGGCTTGGTCAGATTCAGCAGCCGGGTCGTTTCGATGATATGTTCGCGTGAGCGGTCTTTGCCGCCAAGGCCCATAATAAAAGACAGCAGAACCCTGATGCCGGCAGCCTTAGATTTTTCCATACCTGCCAGAACATCTTTAACCGTCATGCCCTTCTTTATCCTCTCAAGGACAACAGGGTCGCCTGATTCCAGGCCAGCGTATGCCATGCTCAGCCCCGCCTCTTTCAACTCCTTGAGTTCTCCAATCGATTTGCGGTCGAAATCATTCATGCCACCGTAGAGAGCAATTCGCTCACATTCCAAGAAAGTCGATTTGACCTTTTCCAGAACCTGGATCAGGTAGTCGTTTTTTACAGCCAGCACATTGCCGTCTGTCAGGAAGATCGATTCTGCATGCGGATAATACTTCCTCATACCTTCGATGTCGTGGAGAACATCTTCGAGCTTGCGGACACGAAACTTCTTATCACGGAACATGTCGCAAAAAGTGCACTTGTTGTTGGTGCAACCGATGGTTGTCTGGATCAGCAAACTGTTCGCCTCAGGCCACGGCCGGTATATATTTCCTTCGTAATTCATTTTGTTTATCCTGGCCTTGTTTTTACTCTGTCAGAATGTTCTCGATAATGCTGACAACCTCCGCACATTTCTCTGGATCAAGAGCATCGGCATGAGGTGAGTTGAATCTCTCTGCATCGTTGTCGAAATATTGCCCGGAGGCATTGGCAAATTCATCGGAGAGCGCCGCTCGGCAAAGAATATCTGCACCGATGCGGAGATCGTTGCCTGTAACACCAAAGCCTTCTTTCACCATCTTGCTTGCGAGCAATGACCCCGGATTGACAGCTATGATGATCGGGCCACTTACTTTCAATTCCGACGCCATGGTGCGAGACCACATGGTGATCGCCAGCTTGCTCTGTGCATAAGCAGCCATGTCGTCAGTTAGTCTGTCCTTGCCAGTCAGAGCGTCCATATTGATGGCCGCCTGGGCCGCAGAAGAGAGATTGACAACACGCCCGTAGTCCCGAGCAACGGCAGCAGCTTTCGTGTCAGCAGGTAGGGGGCAATTGTATTGACCACGAAGCGGACATCAAAGCCCTCTGCAGTGTTCGGTTCGGGCGTCTTGAAAATGCCGGCATTGTTGATCAGTACATCGAGCCGTTCATATTTCTCTGCAATTGCTACTGCAAGGGATTCTGTCTCATTCAGGCTTGACAGATCAGCTACGTAGCTTTCTACGTTTCCGCCACCAGCAAGGCTCATAAGTTCAATTTCAACATCTGCCAGTTTCTTAGGGTTGCGCCCGTGCAGCAGGAGATGATGTCCCTGTGCAACCAGCATCTTCGCTGTCTCCAGGCCGATACCATCTGTTGCTCCGGTAATCAGAATTGTTTTTTGCATTTTAAAATCCTTCCAGAACGATCTTGCCGATCGATTTACCGGACTCCAGTTCCTCGTGTGCGGTTTTCAGGTTGGCGGCATTGATGGCACCGAGGTTCTTGCCAACAGTGGTTTGGATGTAGCCCTGGTCGATCAGGTCGGCGACGCGATTCAGCAACTTGCGTTGCTCATCCATGTCAATTACTTTGAACATGGAGCGGGCGTACATGAACTCGATGTGCAGTGAGAGGCTCTTTGGCTTCATTGCCATGTAGTTCAGTGGTCTGGCTGGGTCATCGATCATGACGATCTTACCGAAAGGGGCCAGCAGCTCCACGTATATGTCGAAGTAGGAGTCAGTGTTGGTCAGGCTGGCGACGTGGGTTAACTGTCCGATACCCAGTTTTTCAATCTGTGGTCCGAGCGGCTTGCTGTGGTCGACGACGTGATCAGCGCCCAGCTTCTTGACCCAGGCTTGTGAGCTTTCACGGGAGGCAGTGGCAATAATGGTGGCCCCGGTGATCGCTTTAGCAATCTGGATAAAGATTGAGCCAACGCCACCTGCGGCACCGATGACCAAGATCACCTCGCCCGACTTTTCTTTTGTTCCGGGACTCTGCTGCTTGATACCCATGTGTTCAAAGAGCATTTCCCAGGCAGTGATTGCTGTCAGAGGTAAGGCTGCAGCTTCGGTGTCGGAGAGGCTTTTGGGCTTAGTGCCGACAATGCGCTCATCGACCAGCTGGTATTCGGCGTTGCTCCCCTGGCGGTTGAGGTCGCCGGCATAGTAAACAATGTCGCCCGGTTTGAATTGAGTCGCATCCTCACCATTAGCAACAACTTCACCGACAGCATCCCAACCAAGCACCTTGCTCTCACCGTCTGCAGGCGGCAGGAGCTGACGGACTTTGTAGTCGACAGGGTTCACCGCAATTGCCTTGACCTTGACGAGCAGGTCGCGACCGGTGGCGATAGGTTGAGGCAGTTCAATGTCCATTAAGGACTCAGGGTCAGTGATCGGTAATGATTTTTTGAATGCTACAGCTTTCATGATGTTCTCCTTTATGTTGAGTTTGTGGTTTTTGTCGCAAAACTTGACTAAATCATAAATCTT
>JBFLJZ010000068.1:0-2991 GCA_040882925.1 Desulfuromonadales bacterium | reverse complement strand
GCAAAATGAACCAGGAGCCGAGTCTGCTAGATGCCATCAAGCAGGCAATCCAGACCGAAAAAGATGTCATGGATTTCTATCTCAAGGCAGCGACGCTGACCAGCAATGAGCGCGGCAAAAAAGTCTTTGAGCAATTGGCCAAAGAAGAACGCGAGCATGCCGGCCATTTTTTCGAAATCTATACTGGCAGTGACCTCGGCTCTTTTGAGGATTTCATGGCCATGCCGCCGTCGAAAGGCCATGCCATGCTCAAGCAGCTGGAAAAAGCACTTGACGAGAATGTCCATGAGCGAAAGGCCATGGAACTGGCGATGAAGGAAGAGGAAGACCTGGTAAAAAACCTGCAAATGACGGCATGCCGTATCGTCGACCCTTCAGTCCGTGGCGTATTCGAGCGGATGGCCAGGGAGACAGAGAACCATTATGCGATTATTGAATCGGAGTATGCTCGCATGATGGGTATGGTCCATGAAACGGATATTGATACTTATGTGCGCGAATAGCAGATATAGCGGATTGGTGCTACTGGTTGGCCTGTTGCTCCTGCCCGTGGCGGCGGTGGCTGTTCCTGGAGCCGTGCACGACCCGCATCGCCTGCCGGAGAATGACGAGTTTCAGAATACCATTGAAGTACGTTGCACGATCTGTCACACCAGAGCCAGGGTGGATGAGGCGATCGGCCAGCAGGACGACCTTGAAGCGCTCATGCAACGCATGATCGAACGAGGTGCCATCCTCAGCGAGCGTGATCAAAAAGTGCTGGGGACCTTCTGGGGCTCGCCGATGAAGAAGGACCAGGAAACACCGGCGGATCAAAAGTGAGCACTCGCTGACAGGGAAAAAAGAAAGGACCGGCCTGATGGCCGGTCCTTTTCATAGGAGAAGAATCGCTCTCAGGGCTGCCAGATGTCCAGCAGCGCATCGGCCATTGCCGCCGGACTGTCGGCAACGCTCACCCCGCATTCACGCAAAAAAGCTTTCTTGCTGGCAGCATCGCCCTTGCCGCCGGAAATGATCGCCCCGGCGTGACCCATGCGCTTGCCGGCGGGGGCCGTAGCGCCGGCGATGAAAGCCGCCACCGGTTTGGTCATATGGTCACGGACAAACTCGGCCGCCTGCTCCTCGGCGTCGCCGCCGATTTCACCGATCATGATGACCGCTTCGGTTGCCGGGTCATCTTCGAACATTCGCAGAATATCCAGATGGCTGGTGCCGTTGACCGGGTCGCCACCGATACCGACACAGGTCGTTTGGCCGATATTGCGGGTGGTCAGCTGCCAGACCGCTTCGTAGGTCAGAGTCCCGGAGCGAGATACGACGCCGACCGGCCCCTTCTTGTGAATATATCCGGGCATGATGCCGATCTTGCATTCTTCCGGGGTGATCACGCCGGGACAGTTGGGCCCGACCAGACGGCAGTTCCTGCCCTCCATGTATTTTTTGACCTTGACCATGTCAAGGACCGGAACACCTTCGGTGATACAGATCACCAGTTCGATCCCGGCATCGACCGCTTCCATGATCGCATCAGCGCTGCCGATCGGCGGCACGTAGATAACCGAGGCGTTGGCCGCGGTTTCTTTAACGGCGTCCTCGACCGTATTAAAGACCGGAAAACCCTCAATCTGGGTGCCACCCTTGCCGGGGGTTACACCGCCGACCATTCTGGTACCGTAGTCACGGGCTCCCTTGGCGTGGAAGAGACCGGTGGCGCCGGTAATGCCCTGGGTAATAACGCGGGTATTTTTATCAACCAGTATACTCATGACGTCCTCTCCTTAACCGTTGACGGCTTTGACGATTTTTTTGGCAGCATCCGCCATGCCGTCGGCGCTGACGATGTTCAACCCTGATTCGGCGAGCATTTTTTTGCCGAGCTCAACATTAGTGCCTTCCAGGCGCACCACGAGCGGCACCTTGACGCCAAGCTGTTTTGCCCCTTCGATGACTCCGGTAGCGATGACGTCGCACTTCATGATACCGCCGAAGATGTTGACCAGAATCCCTTTCACTTTGTCATCAGAGAGGATCAGCTTGAAGGCTTCGGTGACACGTTCGATGGTGGCGCCGCCACCGACGTCGAGGAAGTTGGCCGGATCACCACCGTAATGCTTGATGATGTCCATGGTCGCCATCGCCAGGCCGGCGCCGTTGACCATACAGCCGATGTTGCCATCCAGGGCAATGTAGGAGAGGTCGTATTGTGAAGCTTCGATTTCGTTGGCATCCTCTTCGTCGTAGTCGCGCAGGTCACGAATGCGCAGATGGCGGAAGAGCGCGTTGTCGTCAAAGTTAAGCTTGGCATCGAGGCAGAGCAGGTCGCCTTCACCGGTCAGCACCAGGGGGTTGATTTCGAGAAGTGAACAGTCGGTTTCGACAAAAACCTTGTAAAGGTTCATCAGCAGCGGCACTGCCTGCTTGACCTGGGCGATGGTGAAGCCGAGTTTGAAAGCGACCTTGCGCGCCTGGAAAGCACTCAGCCCGATGGTTGGGTCAACCGCCTCGAAGAAGATTTTCTCCGGCGTCTTGGCCGCGACTTCCTCGATGTCCATGCCCCCTTCGGCGGAAGCCATCAAGGTGACCTTGTCGGTCGCTCGGTCGACCAGGAAGGAGAGGTAAAATTCATCGGCGATGTTGCAGCCGCTCTCGATCAGGACACGCTTGACGATTTTCCCTTCCTGGCCGGTCTGATGGGTCACCAATGTCATGCCGAACATGTCTCTGGCAAACTGTTTGACCTCGTCGGCGGTCTTGGCAATTTTAACGCCGCCGCCTTTGCCGCGGCCGCCGGCGTGGATCTGCGCCTTGACCGCCCAGGGCCCGCTGCCGAGGCGCTTGGCCCAGTCGCGGGCCGAGTTGCTGTTGTAGACCACGTGTCCTTCCGGGACCGGGACCCCGAAATTGCGCAGGATCGCCTTGGCTTGGTACTCGTGAATATTCATGGGAACTTGACCTCCGCGTGGAATGGGGTTGGTTCGCCAACCCGCCGGG
>JBFLJZ010000067.1:0-6857 GCA_040882925.1 Desulfuromonadales bacterium | reverse complement strand
GGTCGGACCCTGCACAAGGCACATCAGGGCGAACTGAATATATCCTGGACCGGCGCCCCCAATATCTGCCGGGTGCGCTGGGAGCGGATGCTTTAGTCGATTAGTTCTTGTCACTGGGTGTCAAGCGTGTCCTACCATCCGTTGCGGGTCGAGTGTTATGCCGGCTATCGTGCTGAGGAGACTCCGCGCCGCTTTTACCTCGGCGACCAATGCATCGTTGTCAGAACTGAGTTGAATCGCTGGCTGGAGCCGGAGTATCGCTATTTCAAAGTTGCAGGTGATGATGACCGGCACTATCTTCTGCGTTATGCGATGACGACCCGGCGCTGGGAATATCAAAGGCTTAGCGATAAAACTTAAGCGACATCGACTGTTATGGCTGGCAGCCACAAGACAAGACCGCCACGTGTCTGTTCATCTGCTACCCCTTGTGACCGACCATGATCCCGGCCCCGTTCGGCAGTTCGATCCTCAGCCGTTCAATCTGCGATAATCCGGCATGCTGCATCAGCGCGGCCAGTTCGGGTTCGCTGTAGGCCTGCCCTTGCGGGGTACCAAGCAGCATATTCAAAGAAAACAGGGCCGGAAACAGCGGCGCGGTACGCGTTTGATCGAGAATGAACTCCTGGACCAGCAGCTGGCCACCCGGCTCGAGGGCTGCGCGGGCGTTGGCCAGCAGCTGGCTGCAGTCATTCGGTCCCTCACCGTGCAGGACATGGGAGAGCCAGGCAACATCATAACCACCGGGCAATGGCCCGGCGAGAAAATCGCCAGCGGCAAAATCGATCCGGTCTGCCAGAGCGAACCGTCGCAAAGTCGCTTCGGCAAACGGTTGCGTGGTCGGCAGATCGAAGATCGTCGCCTGCAACTGCGGATTTTCTTGGCAAAAGTGGATGGCATAGGTCCCCGGTCCGCCACCGAGATCAAGCAGCCGACGACGTCCGGCCAGGTCGACCTGTGCCGCCACCTGTGGTGCGATCAGCATGGCCAGATTAAACATGCCGAGGAGAAAGCTTTCGCGCTCTGCTGCCGTCGGGTTGTGGGACACCCGGTTGCGCACCGGGCCGCCTTGACGGATCGCCTCATCGAGACGACTCCAACTCTCGACCAGGTGGTGGTGATGCAGGATGATGTGGCCGAGGTAGCGAGTGGCGCTGCGATCGAGGAAATCAGCGGTGAACTCTGTCGCCGCATAGTTGTCGCCCTGTTTGTCGAGTAAGCGCATGGCGGCCAGGGCATCCAGCAGCATGCCCAGGCCGCGCTCGTCGACCTCCCGTTCCGCGGCAAGCTCGGCGGCGGTCTGTGGCCGGGCGGCCAGCGGTGAGAAGAGATCCAGCTTCACCCCGGCATGCAGGGCACAGGTTTCCCAGTAACGCCCCGAAAGCTTCAGCAGTTCCGCCGGATTCCAGGCGTTGGTTGTCATCCCTGCTCCCTTTTGCGCCACCCTAAAAAATAAGCCGAAGACGGGCAGATCCGATTCAGATCAGTCCTTTGCGTTCCCTGAGTGAAACGATGTAGTCCTGCTCCTCGGCATAACGGCGGCCGGATTCAGACAGAATAAAACGCCTGCCCATGAATTTTGATATCCGCAGGTTGAGATAGCCACGCCGGTAAAGTGATTTCAGTGTTCTGGTGAGAACCGCATCACCGAAGAGCAACGATTCATTGATCTGTTTACGCGACATGGCCTTGCCGCCGGTCTGCGCAATTCTTCTCAGTACGATGATTTCAAAATCGTTCAACGGGCCTGTAGTCAGGTTGTCGGGAAACACCTCCTGGTGGACATCCTTGACCAGCGAACTGAATATCTTTTGCGGTCTGTCAGCCGCATCCATCAGTTTGCGCAACTGCGCCATACTCTTTTTGATAAACGGATAGATTCCGATCAGGACAAAGACGGTCAGGAACAGGATCACCTGGGCAGATAATGGAATATCGGAAAGGGGCACGGCAACCTCCTTTGCCGAAGCATCGTCGCGTGTTGAATTGCGGCCTCTTACAATACGTTAGAACAAGCGGCGCGATTGTCAAACGGTCAGGTCTTGCTTTGGCTCCGGACTGCGTGCTGACCTGCAGCATACGGGACAGGACAATCACAAAAATTACAGGTTGGCAGAATTGGCGAGGCTCACAAGAGACTCGGTTACTGCTGGAAAAGTGTAGGCGTTGATTCAGATCGATCTTTCTGAATTGAAGTTGCCGCCCTGACGAGCCAGTCATGTCCAACGCACCGCAGGCCTCTTTCTGCAGACTCTTTTAGGTCGGTAAAAGATTATGGCGCGGGGAGGCGCGACCCTCGGAATTTGATTTTGTTTGATTGGTTCCACCGATCATTCTAAACATTCAAAACCAGAACCGGCGTGTTGCGTCCCGCCCAACACAATCCACTCTGCCTATCCGGGTCATATCCCGCAAAGCCTCTCCCACTTGTAGGTTCGGCACAAACGGTTATCCTTAAATTAGACGTATTTCACAGTATGCACTCGAATTCGTGCAGCTTGTTGAAAGGAGTGAAACGTGGACGATCTGCGTCTCAACCTCGATGAACTCTATTGGCACTGCGACCCCAACCAGTTCGAATTCACCAGTACCGAAGAGCTGCCGCCGCTGGAAGGGATGATCGGCCAGGACCGGGCGCTTACCTCGATTGACTTCGGTATCGGCATTCGGGACAGCGGCTTCAACCTTTTCATCCTCGGCCAGCCGGGCACCGGGCGCACCTCGACCATTAAAAAGATCCTAGCCGGTCATGCCAAGGACCAGCCGGTCCCCGATGACTGGTGCTATGTTCACGACCTGGATGACGGTACCCATCCCGAGTATCTCCGGGTGCCCGCCGGCCTCGGCAAGGAGCTCAAGAAGGATTTTGATCACCTGGTCGAACGTCTGACCGAGGAGATTCCGAAAGTCTTCGAGGGCAAGGATTATGAAAAGCAGAAGCAGCGCATTACCAACGACTACCAGAAAAAAATTCACGATCACTTCCAGGCGCTGGAAGAGGAGGCTGGCGCCAAAGGTTTCTCGGTGCAACAGGGTGCCAGCGGTCTGGTGCTGGTCCCGGTCAAGGACGACAAACCGCTGACCCAGGAGGATTACGAAAAGCTCAGCCATTCCGACAAAGCGCGCATCGAGAAGGACAGCGCGGTCTTGCACAAGCGTATCAAGGAGGTCATGCAGGACGTACGCAGGCTCGAAGAAGAGATGCGCGAACAGATCGCCGACATGGAGAAAGCGGTGCTGCTCTTCGCCATAGGACATTTGTTCGAAGAGCTGGAACCGAAATACCGTGAGTTCGAACCGGTCATCGGACACTTCGAGAGATGCAAAAAAGACCTTGTCGGACGGATCGATGAACTGCGGGCGCAAAAGCAGCCCCAGATCAACATCCCCGGCCTGACGACACAGTCGCAGGAACCATCCTTCGATCGCTACCTGGTCAATCAGCTGATCGACAACAGCCAGTGCCAGGGAGCGCCGGTGGTTTACGAGGCCAACCCGACCTACTTCAACCTGTTCGGCCGCATCGAGCACATTGTCCAGATGGGCAACGCCACCACCAATTTCAACATGATCAAGGCCGGCGCCCTGCACCGAGCGAATGGCGGATACCTGATTCTCGACTGTCGCGAAGTCCTGTTTAACCTGTTCTCCTACGAGGCGCTGAAGCGCTGTATCCGCAACAAGGAGGTGAAGATCGAGGACATGGCCGAGCAGTACCGTTTGATCGCGACGGTCACGCTCAAACCGCAGCCGATCCCTCTCGATTGCAAGATCATACTGATCGGTACACCACTCTTTTACTACCTGTTGTTCCAGCTCGATCCTGATTTTCGCAAATTCTTCAAGGTCAAGGTCGATTTTGACCAGATGATGAAGAACACCTGGGAGAATATCCAACAGTATGCCCTGTTCATCGGCAGCAAATGCACCGAGGAAAAGCTGCGGCATTTCGACCCCTCCGCGGTGGCCCGCACGATCGAACATGCGACACGACTGACCGAGGATCAGCAGCGCTTGTCCGCGCGCTTCCTCGATATTACCGACCTGATCCGCGAAGCCTCGTTTTACGCCGAACGGGAAGCCTGTGATCTGGTTTCGGCCAAACATGTCGAACTGGCGATCGAGGCGCGTATCTATCGTTCAAACAAACTCGAAGAACGTATCCAGGAAGAGATCGAGGACGGCAGCCTGCTGATCGACACCGAAGGGGCGGTGGCCGGCCAGCTCAACGGGCTATCCGTGTACCAGCTCGGTGACTACAGTTTTGGCAAGCCGTCACGGGTCACGGTGCGCAGCTACCTCGGCAAGGACGGAGTGATCAACATCGAGCGCGAAGCCAAGTTGTCCGGGCCGAT
Source organism: Desulfuromonadales bacterium (assembly GCA_040882925.1). Taxonomy (GTDB): domain Bacteria; phylum Desulfobacterota; class Desulfuromonadia; order Desulfuromonadales; family BM103; genus JAFDBW01. Next base: position 2,502 of record JBFLJZ010000067.1, on the reverse strand, counting down.
CCACGACAAGGGCGTGATGATTCTCGGTGGTTTCTTCGGCGAGCGGTATGCCCGCGACAAGCCCCTGGCGCTCTCCGCGACGATCTGTTTCGAACAATCCTACGGCGGCGTCGAAGGAGACAGTGCTTCATCCACCGAACTCTACGCGCTGCTTTCCAGTCTCGCCGATCTGCCGATCGATCAGGGGATCGCGGTGACCGGTTCGGTCAACCAGCACGGCATGATTCAGCCGATCGGCGGCGTCAACGAAAAGATCGAGGGGTTCTACGCGGTGTGCAAGGCCAAAGGCTTGACCGGTCGGCAGGGCGTGATCATTCCCGAGGCCAATCGCAAGAACCTGATGCTCAAGTCCGAGGTGATCAACGCCGTGGCCAAGGGCGAGTTCCAGATCTGGAGCGTTTCCAGCATCGACCAGGGGATCGAGATCCTGACCGGAATCCAGGCGGGCGAACGCCAGGAGGACGGCAGCTGGCCTGCCGGATCGGTTAATCAGCGGGTAAATAGCAAGCTGCAGGAGATGACCGAGATTGCGCACAGTTTCCGGAAGGAAACCGGTTCGTCGGGCGACTGACCGGCCGCTGTCATTATCGGCCAAGGTCGGGCAAATCGCCCGGCAGGAGAGGGCGCGGCGTCATATAGTCCGGCAGCTGTAAAAGCCGTGTGCCCTGCGGCAGCTCAAGCTCGGCATACAGTTGTTGCGGATCACCGATGTAAGATTTGCTGAGATGCATCGGCAGCAGCATACCGGGCCTGACGTGGCGGCTGATACGGTTCAGGTCGATGGTACACAGGTGTGCCGAGATGCGCGCCTTGTCCCGGTCGACAGCCAGGAAGGTGCACTCGGCGACCAGCAGGTTGACTCCGCGCATCAGCTCGCAGAGCCGGTCGAGGTTTTCCGGGCTCATGCCGAGGTCGCAAAGATAGCCGATGCTGGCAGGCCGCACGGCACGGCAGACCCTGTGGTAGAGCGCCGCCGCATCTTCGACCTTCTCGACCCGGTGCCCCCCGCCCGTATCCCGCCAAACCTCGATCGGTGCCGCTGTCAGGAAATCATCATAAAAACGTTTTTTCAACTCTCTCAGCCATGGCCCCGGCAGCAACCGCTCGGCATGCAGGCGCTCGCGTTCGATGAGGAAAGAACGTGCTTCGGTGACCCTGAAGATCAGCACCGGGATGTTGTGATCGCAGAGCTCGGCCTCGACCTGCAGGTAACGGCTTTGGTAGATGACGCGATCGCTCCGCTGCTGGGGCTGCAGATGCTCAGCGGTGAAGCCGCGACTGCCGGCGAAAACGAATCGCTCGATGCGGTGCGGATGAACTTCGTATACCTCGATCGAGCACCAGTTGTCTTCGGTCAGGTTCCAGTCGTAGCCGGCCAGCTTGTGGCCGATCCGTTCGGCAATTCCGGGCGGGCCGTAACAGGCGATGGCCCGTGGGGCAACGTGGACATGGCGCAGCAGGTGATCGAAGCCCATCAGGTGGTCCATATGGGCATGGCTGATGAAGACGGCATCGATCGAGCGTAAAACCCGCTTGGCCAGGTGGTGCAGCTGCCCGCAGTCGATCAGGATGCCGCGACCGGTCGGTCGGACATTGATGAACAGCACCGGGTCATCGAGCAGGCCGGAAAAAAAGCTCGGTTGCAGGTATCGGAACAGTCCGAGGTCTTGCATGGGGTCCAAGTGCCTCCTTGACCGCTTGTACAGTGGTTGAAACTTTGTCTCTCCTGGAATTATAGATAAGGACGATTGGTCAGCAAGTTTTCGGGATGATGTTCGAGGCAACCCCCGGAATCTGTTTTTGTTTTGTTCTGCCTTTCTCACCCTTTGAGTGCCGCCGAACAGAATATAATTAATCCGGAAAGACGAAGAAAAACTGTCTGAGGCGTCAGCCGAGTTTTTGTTCTGCTGATCGACTTTCATCCATTCTCTTCCTGTTGCGGCACACGGGACTAGAAAAGCCGGAAGAATCTCAATCATGCAGAACCGGCCAGGCTTTCAAGCCCCCGGATTCAAAATCCACCTAAGGTTTGTGAATGAAAAAACAGTCACCCGGGTTAAAAACAATATATTTGTGATAAAATCTGCATTCTGGATTGAGCATGCACAACCTTTGCGACAGGGACCCCTGAAATGACAGAAAAATTGCCACAGCCATCACTGACTCCGGAAACGATAGACGTCGATCCGATCAAGCAGTTCAGCCACTGGTTGGCCGAAGCCGAGCAGGCTGAACGGCCTCTGTACAACGCGATGACTCTGGCCACGGCGAGCCCGACAGGTAAGCCTTCGGCGCGCATGGTGCTGCTCAAAGAGGTCGATCTTCGCGGCTTTATTTTTTACACTAACTATGAGTCAAGAAAGGCTTGTGAAATAAAGGAAAATACAAGTGCTGCTCTGGTCTTTTACTGGCCGGCTTTGTCGCGCCAGGTACGCATCGAGGGGACCGTCGAAGTCGTCGACCGCGCTGCCTCGGAGCGTTATTTTGCCAGCCGTCCCAGGG
>JBFLJZ010000335.1:0-5718 GCA_040882925.1 Desulfuromonadales bacterium | reverse complement strand
TTCAATACCCCAACTCAACATCCTCCAAAACCTCAGCCAGATGCTGACGAATTTGTCCGCTGCTGTCCATGGTGTGAATTTTCTCGTAGCGCCGGCATGCCATGTCCAGCGACACACCTTTCAAAAAAGCTTTGATGCGCGGGATGAAGGGTGCCGGCATCGAAAACTCCTTCAGGCCCATACCGAGCAGAAGCAACATGGTCAAGGGGTCGGTCGCCATTTCTCCACAGAGGCTGACGCCCTTGCCTCGCGACAGCGCGGTGCTGGTGACTTCATGAAGGACCTGAAGGACAGCCGGGTGCAGCGGATCGTAGTATTTTTTGACCAGCGGGTTGTTACGATCAGCGGCAAGCAGGTACTGGACCAGGTCATTGGTGCCCAGGGCGAAGAAGTCGACCTCATTGGCAAGCTGTGCGACCAGTCTGACTGCGGCAGGCACTTCAATCATGACTCCAACCGGGATCTTGTCCGGACAGTCCAAGCGATCCTCTTTCAGGTTGGTTCGTGCTTCCTCGATGACTTCGAGGCAGGCCCGCGTTTCATCAAGACTCGAGATCATCGGGAAGAGCAGTTTGACCGGCCCGTGGCAGCCAGCCATCAGGATCGCCTCTATCTGGGTGCGGAAGATGTCGCGGTTGTCCAGGGATACGCGTACTGAACGCCAGCCCATAAAGGGGTTGTCTTCTTTTGGTGGCCTGAAGTAGGGCAGACCCTTATCGCCGCCGATATCGAGGGTCCGAATTGTCACAGGCTGCCCGTCAAACTCCTTGACAACCTTGCTGTACAGTTCGTACTGGTCGGACCGGTTCGGAAAGTCACCCCGCGCCATGTAAGGGAACTCGGTTCGATACAGGCCAACGCCTTCGGCGCCAAAACGTTTTGCTACAACGATGTCACTGATCAGGCCGATGTTGGCTCGCAAAATGATCCTTTGACCATCCGAGGTCGCGGCAGGCTGGTCGCGGTACTGTTCGAGGCGGCACAGCTCACGTGTCTGGTCGGCAAGGAGCCTCTGGTATTCTTCCCTGACCGCCGCCACCGGTTTGACGTAAATTTGCCCCGAGTTGGCGTCTATGATCAGGTGATCTTCCGGGGCGATCTGCCTCATTGCGCCACGGGCACCGACGATTGCCGGAATGCCCATCGATTTGGCCATGATGACGGCGTGTGAGTTGGTTTCGCTGTCTTCGGTGATGATGCCGAGGATCTGGTCGTTATCGAGTGCGGCCATGTCAGAGGGAAGGATCACTCTGGCGACCAGCACGCTGGGATGTTTCAGATACAGGGCATGATCCACCTCGTCGCCAACCAGGTTGGCCAGGATCCGTCTGCCGATGTCTTCCATGTCGACAGCGCGTTCGCGGAGATAGGGATCATCCATCTTGGCAAAAGCTTCGATATAATTTGCGACGATTTTTTCCAGGGCGTATGCAGCGCTGTGACCGCCCTTGATTTCCTGCTCCAGCTTATTGATGAAGCTGCGGTCCTCAAGGATCATCAGGTGGGTGTGGAAGATTGCCGCATCGTTTTCGCTCAGGCGCTCCGCAACCCGTTTCTCGAGGAAGATCGTTTGAATACAGGTTTTTTCCAGGGCGCTTTCGAGCTTTCGCAGCTCGGTTGGAACATCGACTTCCTCTTCATGCAGAATGTCGGCAAACCCGAGTCTTTCCTCAAGGATGGCCGCCGGCCCCATAGCGACGCCGGGATATGCTGTTTTGCCGAAAAGAATATTTTTCGGTGCGTCGTCGGTGAGCTTTTCTGCGTCCATTGTCGACTGCTGGACCTTTGCCAGCGCTTCACTGACACGCAGACTCTCTTCCTGGTGCAGGCGAATCGAGTCGAGCAGGCGCGCATTGACAACAATCGATGACACCTGAAAGGCGATTGTCGACAGGGCGCTGATCTCTTCTTTGTTGAATTGGCGTGGTTCCCTGGTCTGGAGGACGATCACGCCAAGAGGATTGCTACGGTCGAACAGCGGGATGCCCAGAAAAGAGTGGAAACGCTCCTCGCCGGTTTCCTTGAAATACCGGTAACTCGGATGCTCCTGTGGCTCTTCTATGGCAATCGCGTGGCGTTTCTGGGCGGCCATACCGGTGAGGCCTTCACCGATTCGCAGCGTGACCTTGCCAACAGCCTTGCGTGCAAGGCCCTTTGATGCCTGCAGGCGCAGGGTGACCTTGTCCGCGTCGAGAAGATAGATCGAACAGACGTCTGTATGCATGCGGCGGGCAACGAGAGATACGATGTTGCGCAGTGTCTCGTCAAGATCATGTGACTGGAGAATCAGCGCACTGATGTCTTCAAGGGTTGTGACGCCTATTTTCGGGTTCCGTGTACGCGGCATGGAGTTGTTCAGATCAAGGACAGATTGACAGCTTCTAACATGATAGCCGACGATAGCATTTTTGGCGAACGAAAAATTACTCAAACGTTCACGGCAGATCATGCAGATAAAAAAACGCCGCCAGGAGGAGAGAGGTTCCGTGGCGGCGCAAACAAGGGAACAGGAATCCTTAGGATGGAAACGTTAGTCCCTAGACAGTTAGTCAAGATTATCAGCAAACTTCGTGCCAAAGTAATGCCTTATGTAACATCTGCTGTGAACTGCTGTTTTAGCGGGGTTTAGGCGTTTGTCAGGGGTAAGGCTGGTCTGTTCGAAGTGTGCCTTTAGTGGCACAGTATCTTGGGTCATATAGGGAAAACGCTGCAAAGGTGGGCCATATCGCTGTGCCGTTTGTGGCACAAAGCAAGGTTATATATGACAATTATTGTCTTGGAATCGTCTCATCTTTCTCCCTGCGCTTGAAGTCGCTGCCGTTGAGACCGCTACGTTCGAGCATGCGGTAGAAGGTGCGACGGGGAATGCCAGCCAGACGTGCTGCGGCCGAAACATTGCCATTTGCTTCACGCAGGTAGCGAGTCATCAGGTTTTTTTCAACCTGGTTGACATGCTTCTGGCGCTGGGACCTTAACGTGCCCCGACTTTTTTCATCCGGGGCCTGCAAAACCAGCTCACCAAAAACGACCGGCAGATTGTCCAGCCTGATGATTTCATCGCGGGTCAGTACTGCTGCGCGTTCGATGATATTCTGCAGTTCTCGAATATTGCCAGGCCAATGATAGCGACGCATGGCCTGGATCGCCCGGTCCTCAATGCCGACCAGGTTTTTGTTGACCCGGGTGCTCGCTTTGGCGATGAACGCCTGGAGCAGCTCGTCGAGGGCCCCAAGACGGTTTCTCAGGGGCGGCATAGTGATGGTAAAGACGTTCAGCCGGTAAAAAAGGTCCTCGCGAAACCACCCTTCTGCGACACCCTGCTCAAGATTGCGGTTGGTTGCTGCAATCAGGCGAACGTCGACCTTGGTCGAAGCGTTGCTGCCGACCGGTCTGATCTCACCGCTGTCGAGGACGCGCAACAGTTCCGCCTGCAGTTTCGGAGTGATGTCGCCAGCTTCATCGAGGAAGATCGTGCCGCCGTCAGCTGCTTCGAAAAGGCCGCGTTTGTCACTGATCGCACCGGTAAAAGAGCCTTTTTTGTGACCGAAAAGTTCACTTTCCAAAAGGCTGTCGGTCAGGGTCGTGCAGTTGACCGAGACCAGGGGCTTATCGGCTCGCTGGCTTTGCGCATGAATGGCCCGGGCCGTAAGCTCTTTACCGGTTCCGCTCTCGCCGCGGATCAATACCGTTGTCGGTGTTGGTCCGACCTGGTGAATCAGTTTGATGACCTCTCGGGTACGGGGGTCATGCCCGACTATGGCAGTGGTGCCAAATTCTTGTTTCAAGGCGTGTTGGGCCAACTCATATTTCTGGGTGAGCTTGATGTGGTCTTCTTTCAGGCGCTTCAAGGAGTAGGGCAGACACATGTCCCCTTCGGCAAGGTTCCGGCAGACAGCGACAGCGTGTTCACGACAGGTCGTATATCCGCACGCACCGCAGTTCAGCTCATCATTGGTTGCATATTTATCGGTTGCCTGAAGAATCTGGCGCAAACGTTCACTGCTCGGAGTTTTAGGCCGTTGATGCTTGTTGGAGAAGGTTCTGGAAAAGTCGGGCAGCGGTATATCTGCGATGTATGTCGACTTGGTGCGATAATAAAGGTTCTGGTTCAGGTGCTGGTCAATGATCAGGTTACGTTTGGAGAAGGTGGTCAGGCGGTTATTCTTGCCTGGCCCGCCGATGCAGCCGCCGTTGCAGAAGCGAATGTCAGCGACTTTGGGTGAAATTCTGCCGGCAGCCAGATCCTTGATGATCTCCAGGGCATTGCCTTCACCCTCTGTCTCAACGAAATCCTGGTTGATGATTTCGCTGTCGATATCGAGGGATTTGAATGGTCCCCCGGAAATCGCGAAGAGTCTGCCGCGTTTTGGCTCTATGCCGTCGAAAGCCGTTTCGCCGAGGCGCTTGAGGTCAAGGCTGCGTTCCTTGAACATCTGGCTGAGTTCCTGGTAGGAGATAACACAGTCAATCGCGCCCTCGGTCTGTTCTGTGCTGATCTCGAATTTGCCGGCTATGCAGGAGCTGATATAGACGACCGGTGTGCCCTTCCTGACGCGACTTTTGATGAAACGGCCGACCGCGACCATGGGCGAAACGAGGCCGATCAAGTTTTTTAGCAGCTGCGGATAATGCCGTTCGATCAGGTCAACGATGGTCGGACAGTGGGTCGTGATCAGTGGGTAGGGCTTATTCTGTGCGACATTTTTCAGGTAGTCCTCGCGTAACAGGTCGACACCGACGGCACCTTCGTGAACCTCTGCAAAGCCGAGACGCCGCAAGCCGGTTACCAGCTGGCCCGAACGGATGTCATTGAAAAAGGCAGGATGTGAACAGCCGAGAATTGCAATCGGCGGGTTTTCGGCGACCAGAAGTCGTCGGCATTCACCGACATGGTCGGCGATCACCTTGGCTTTCTGCGAACAGCTCTTGATGCATTTGCCGCAGCCGATACATCGCTCGCTGATGACTTCGGCGTAATTACGGTGGACCCGGATCGCCTTGACCGGACAGTTGCGGACACAGGCATAACACTTCCGGCAGTTTTCCTTGACGGTAATGATCGGTCCCATGGCTCTCCCGGGGGGCTGTGGTGTGGAGGAAACGTGGTGAATTGTGCCATTTTTGGCACGGCTATGTCAACCAGGCAAGCTGCGCGAGGTGAACCTAAAAGCCTGGTAGCCATGTCGCCGTCCTGATGTTATCTTGTGCTCAGCGAAACCGACCTACCAGGAGAAAATATCACTATGAAAATCATCGATCTGCGCAGTGACACAGTCACCAGGCCCAATGAGGCCATGCGCCGAGCCATGTTTGCCGCAGAACTCGGCGATGATGTCTATGGCGAGGATCCAACGGTCAATCGTCTGCAGGAGTTGGTCGCAGGCATGGCGGGCAAGGACGCCGCCCTGTTTGTACCGAGCGGCACCCAGGGGAACCTTCTGGCAATCATATCACACTGTCAGCGCGGTGAAGAGTACATTGCCGGGCAGCAGGCGCATTGTTATCGTTACGAGGCGGGTGGTGCGGCAGTCTTCGGCGGCGTGCAACCGCAACCGATCGATTTCGAGGAAAACGGATCTCTCGATCTGCATAAAGTTGCCGCGGCGATCAAGCCGCTCGACGATCATTTTGCCATCACGCGCCTGCTGTGTCTTGAAAACACCCGTGGCGGCAGGGTGTTGCCTCTCGATTATCAGGCCGATGCCGCCAAATTTGCCG
>JBFLJZ010000334.1:0-6027 GCA_040882925.1 Desulfuromonadales bacterium | reverse complement strand
GGCAAGGTCATCGGCCTGGCCTGGCGCCTGCTCGGCAGCCGCGAGGAGGCCGAAGACCTGGCCCAGGAAGCCTTTTTGCGACTGCACCGTTCCCTGGACGGTTTTCGCGGCGACAGCCGCATCAGCACCTGGCTGTATCGCACCACGACCCGCCTGGCAATCGACCACCTGCGCCGGGAGCGCATCAAGCGCCGGCTGTTTTTCTTTCGCCAGGACAACGATGCGCCGGACCCGGTCGAGCTGGCGGGTGACCCCCGGCCCGATCCGGGCAGCACATTCCAGTCGCAGGAGGCGATGCGCCTGCTGCGCAAAAGCCTCGGCAAACTCTCGCCGCGCCAACAGGTGATATTCACCCTGCGCCACTACGAGGGCCTGCCGTTGAAAGAGATTGCCGAGCACCTGGAACTGGAGACCGGCACGGTCAAGGCGCACCTGCACCGCGCTGTGACACAGCTCCGCCAGGACCTGGCAGACTATCACGAGGGATGACCATGAACAGCAAAGACTGCCTGAGCGAACAGGAACTGACCCTGCACTATTACGGCGAACACGACGACAGCCGTGGCCGGCATCTGGCCGACTGTCAGCGCTGCACGCAACGCCTGACGACGCTGACCGCGCAGCTTGATCAACTGCCGAAGCCGGACTGCACGCCCGACGCCCTGGCCGGGGTCCGCATGGCGGCCAGGGTCCGGGAACAGCTGACGACCCGCCGCCGCAGAAAGTGGCTGCCGGTCTTCGGCGCCGGCGCCGTTGCCGCCATCGCCCTGGTCCTGACCTTCTCCCCGGCGCCGCAACCGGAGATACAGCAGGTGACCCTGCCGTCGGCGGCTGCGGCCACCTTGACAGGGCTGGAAGAGGATATGCCAGACATTGAGTTTCTCGATGACATTGAACTGCTCAAGGAGCTTGACCTGCTGGCACAGATAGAAGGAGTCTGACATGTTCAGCAAGAAACTGATCGTTTTCAGTGCATGCCTGCTGCTGGTCAGCGGTGCAGCCTCTACGGCCGACGCCAAGAAGAACGGCGGGGGCCATGGCGGCGGTAGCGGTTATGGTGGTGGCGGCTATTCCGGCAGTGTCGGTCCCCAGGGCAACGGCAACCTGCAGCAGTGGTGGCAGGAGCTGCCGGACGACGAGCGGCAGATGCTGCGCGACCGCTACGAGATCTTCCAGGGGCTGCCCGAGGAGCAGCAGGACCGCCTGCGCCGGCGCTGGCAGGACTACCGGCAGCTGCCGCCGGAAGAGCGGCGCGAGATGCACAAAAAGTACAACCGCTGGCGGCAGATGGCCCCCGAAGAGCGGGAGCGCATGCGCGGCACCTTCCGCAAGTACCAGCAGCTGCCAGAGGAGCAGCGCCGGCAGCTGCGCCAGGAGTTGCACGAATTACGCGACCTGCCGCCCGGGCAGCAGGAACGCCGCCGTGAAGAGCTGCATCGCAGGTACTTCCCGGAAGGGTGAAGGCGGAGGCTGGGGGCTGGAGACCAGGAGCCAGAATTCAGTATCCAGAAGTAAAGCACTTGGAAAAGCTTCAAAAGTAAGGCTGCTTGACCATATCAACTTTCTGATGTTTCAAATAGATGCCGATTGTTGATCGATCATCATTCTGGATTCTGGATTCTGACTACTGAATTCTTTTTTCTAACCCCTTAATACTAACAAGGGCCGGATCGCTCCGGCCCTCACATTTCACATTTCACATTTCACCATGCACCGCCTCATTCCAACTCGTAAATGACAATCGACGACCTGGCGCTGTTCATCAAGCCCTTGCTCTGGAACCGAACCAGCTGCACGAGTTCAATGTTGCCGTCGTTGTCCGCATCGGCGGCGGCAAAATCGGCCAGGTACCCCGACTGGCTGGCGGTCCGCCAGCTTTCCTGCAAGGTATAACCGTTCCAGCCCAGGGCCACCAGGCGGCTGTTCTTGAAAATCCGCAGGTTCTTGATAAACCGTTGCCCCTCGTTCTGGGCAACCAGGATTTCATTCTGCGGCATCATGACCTTGCGCTGCGGCATGCAGGTTTTCTGCATCATTTCGTCGGAGTACTCCGGGCGCGGGAAATAACAGATTTCCGAACCGCCGAAATATTGCGAGGACTCCCACATCTGCACCCCTTCCGCAGACCTCACCTTGAGATAGTCGCCTTGAGTGCTGTAGACATAGTTCAGCCTGCCCCGCTCATCGATCATCGGCAGAAAGTTGAAGACATTGAGCTCGCTCGGCAGTTCCAAGGCTTCGCCTTCCACCAGGGAGTCGCCATCGCGGTCCATCTTGTAGACCCTGCCGAAGAATGGCTGTTCATCTTCAGCCTTCCTCTGACCGAGCAGGGTCGGGCTCTCTTCACCGGGGAAAGTCACTGCCCGCAGGAGCCAGCTCACGTTCCTGAGGGTTATCGCGTAATCCTCACCAGTCCATTCGATCACGAACGATGACGCGGCATAGCGGTCCAGCGCCGACAGGTAGAGCTCTGGACGACCGTTGCCGTCGAGATCGACAGCGTCCATGGTCAGCAGTTGCAAACGGATCGGTAGCGTGATTTCCGCCACCTCGCTGTACACGCCGTCGATGATGCGGGCGACCAGCAGCCGGCTGTCGATGACCATGGCAATTTCCTGCCGGCCGTCGCCGTCCAGATCGGCAACCGCCATGACACGCGGGTTGCCGTCGATGTTCGGGCCCATCCAGATCCCCTGGCGATCGCGCTGCTTCTGGCGGATGATCGCCTCGTCCATCTCGGCAAAGCGGTCCTGGTTGGTGGTGCCGCCGAGCGAACTGATCACCGAGTTGGCAAACTTCTGCAGCGGTTTCAGCGGTTTTGACTGGGTGACCACCGTCGGTCTCTGGCCCGCGTCGTCCTTGTCGACCAGTAAATGGTCTTCGGTGATGGTGTACCTGTGCAACGAATTCTCCTGCAGGTCCCTGACCTCGAGCAGTTTGTCCTGCAGGGTAAAGGTCAGCAGGGCTCGTTCAGACTCATCCTTGGCCAGCCACTCGAACTGCGGCAGGTTGACCTTGAGCTCGCGGACCAGTTCGCCGCCCTTTTCCGTGTTATCGACAAACCGCACCGGGACCTGCTCGAACCGCTTGATCCGGGCGCCGTTGTTCGGCTGCAGCCCTTCGCTGAGCACCCTGACATACGAATAACCGCTGTGGATACGGGTGACCTGGAGAAAGCCAACGACGTTGTCGACCGTGCCGATCACCTCCTTGGAGACCGGGTGAAAGATCTTCTCGCCGGGGGTGACCAGGGTCAGCACATCGCTGACATTGAGTCCATCCCGAGCGTCGAGATCGATGATATACTCGTCGCTGATCGGCATGACCACAACACCCTCGACCACGGCAAAGTCGCTGGCGACGTTATCAGGCAGTTCGGCAAAGGCGGCCAGCGGCCAGAACAACAGGGTGAGTAACAGCAGGTTGAAAACGGATTTCATAAGGGTCCCATTGATTGGCATCAGAGTGTTTGAATCAGACCGGTATATTAGCGATTTAGCGCTGAAATTGAAAGAGTTAAACACGCCTTTTTGACAGATTTCGAGCATTTTCACGGTCTCGTGCGATGCGGAAATTCACACTGAATCCGGCATGACGGCGACCGGCCAGCGAGGCTGGTAAGCTTCTCGCTAAAACACAGCACGAGAGCTGCAGGCACAACGATGGCCGATATCCGTCTAGTATATCGGCCTTGATGTTTGCTGACGAACCAGCAAGCAAGATTACGTCGCAGGTGTCACAGGTCCGACGGTACGCTGGTTTCCGCCACCGGCCTGACTGCGGGAAGACACCAGGACTTTGCTATTGCCTGCTCAAGGGCAGCTTATAGAAAGACGAGGTGCTGTCCATGCTATTGACCGACCCGGAGTAGCCGAAGGAGATGGCCGTCGTGCCGGCCGGCATCGGGTAGGATTTCGAGAACTTCTGAGCGTCCTCGATGCCACTCCAGGGCGTGACAATAGAGAACGTTTCCAGCACCCGCGCATCCCGGTCGAGGAAGAACAGGTAGGTCTGCATCCTCAAAACCCCGGTATAATTCATTTGATAATGCTGGCCCAGGGCAGCCTGACCGGAGAGTTCGAGGTTGTCGCCGTTGCGCTGGTAGGTATAGTCGATGACCAGGTCGAAGGTCTCCCATCGCCCGGCAACCGGCGGGCCCTCATGCAAGGCCACGATCGGCACCGACGAAACGGTTGCACCGCGATACAGCATGGCCGTCTCGACACATGCCGCGGCAAGCGGCAGCAGGCAAGCAAGCAGCAGACAGGCGAGTTTGGTTTTGATTGACATCGCGGTTCTCCTTTCAAAAAGGTTCTTGCAATTATTATATCACTGATCGAAAAATAAATGCCGCAGCCCGGCAGCGTGCGCGTCAATGCTGGCGATGATGATTCGATCTGACTGATCTTCTCGGCAAGGTCAAGGATGCCGTCGCCACCAAGGCTTAAAGACACAAAGCTTTTCCTGTAATTTGATGATACTTTAGAAACGCTTCAACCAGCCTGTCTCAAAAGTTGAACAGCACTTGTGCCTTGGTGTCTTCGTGGCTCACAAATCAAGAGGAACACTACACATGCAAAAGACAATATCCTTTTATGCTTGCAGACAAAAAAAGAAAGCCCGCTGCAAACGCAGCGGGCTTTCCGTGTGAATCAAGACTTCTTGAGAAATCTTAGAACTTCACAAACAGACCCGTACCGGCTTCGAAAGCGTCGAAGTCATTGTCAATGTCTTCGTCGTCGATTGTGACGTTGCCGTCGGTGTACTGCAGCTGAAGCTGGAAGGAGGCGTTGGGCAGGATCTGGTAAACCAGACCGGCGGCCAACAGCATGACGTCGAGTTCGCCGTACTTGTCTTCCTCTTCCATGGCGTAAGCGACCGAAGCACCGAGGTTCAGATCTTCAGAAACCTTGAAGGCAGTGTAGAGGCGGGCGCCCGTGGAGCCGAGGCTGCCGAGCTGCGCACTGCCACCTTCAGCGCCGAGGCTGAGCTGAGCCACGTTGAAGGGACGGTCGTAGTTGATCTGCTCGTTGCTCAGACTGGTGCCGACGTCGAGGAGGGGATCCCAACCGCCGAAGCCGGAGCCGAGGTAGGTGTACTGCTTGTCTTCGTCGTCGCCAGGGGCGAAGAAGCCCTGGGCACCTATGGTGAAGGCATCAGACAGGGCCATCGAGCCGTCGAGCCATACGTTCGTCCCGTAAGCGTCGACATCTTTTTCATCGGAGTCGCCGGTGAAGAAATCGACTTCAGCGGTAAAGTCAACCGGACCAAGCATGGCCGTCAGGTAAGCACCAACCAAGGTCACGCTTTCCTCTGCGCCGTCGTTCTGATTGGCGACGAAGAAGGCGGTCTGCAGGTCGCCGAATTTCGGACGGATTGTGGCGCCGGTCAGGAAGGCATCAGACTCGTTCCTGCCGCCGTTGTCGTCGGTCAGCATGAAGAAGATGTTCGCCTTGGTATTTTCGAGGCCGTTGTAGAACAACGTGATACCATTGCTCTGGTTGTCAACAGCGTAGGTCTTGCCGAAGGCGTTGTACTGCTGACCGGCACGCAGTTGGAAGTCGCCCATGACGAGGTCGATGTGGGCGCGATCCCAGTGCTGGGAACCGAAGTCGGAGCAAGTTTTTTCTGTGTAAGTGCCACCAGTAGGATCACCATTTTCGTCGAGAACGTCCTTGGTAGCGGTGCTACACTTAGTGGTCCGACCAGCACCGTTGACATTGCCTGAGCCCCAGTCGGACTCGGTGATGTCGGTGCGGAAGGTGATGCTGACGCCTTCGGCGACGGCAATCTTACCGGCGATACGCAGACGCTGGTCAGCCCAAGTCTGGGTGCCGTCAGACCGGTCATAATCACCCAGGTCATAGTCAGTGTGCCAGCCACGGACACGCATCTCGCCCGACAGGCTTAGGCGATCTTCGGCGACGGCGACGGCGGGCAGGATCATGCCAACCGCAACCAGCATTACAACTAATGCTTTAATCAATTTCATGTTTTGCCTCCTCAAAAAGAAAAATGGTTTTGCTT
>JBFLJZ010000066.1:0-8956 GCA_040882925.1 Desulfuromonadales bacterium | reverse complement strand
TCACCGCCTGGGTGGCCAGACAGGTCCCCCAACTCAACCTGGAGCTGCCCTTCACTGCAATCGGCAGCGGTTATGCCACTTACAACTGATCCGCTGGGCATTTTCGCCCTTCGCCCCTATGCTTGCGCTGGTTACCCTTGACTCCCCACTTGCGACCAGCCAGAATATCCGCGAATCCAGTACCGAACGGTTAGCATGCGATGCTTTACACTCCTGCATTCTGGGCAATGGCCCTGGCGAACCTCTGCCACACGGCCAGCTTCAGCGCGTTCTTCCTGCTGCCGCTTTATGTCCTGGAGCAGGGCGGCAGCCAGGGGGATGTCGGCATGGTCATGGGCATTTTTTCCATGGCATCCGCAGTCTGCCGACCATGGATTTCCAGCATGATCGACCGCATCGGACGCAAGCAAAGCTACACTCTCGGCAGCATTCTGATGCTGACCGCCCCCCTGCTCTATCTCGGTCTGCACGATCCGCTCGGCACTTATTATCCGCTGTTTATCTTGCTGCGCCTGATGCATGGCGTCGGCCTGGCGATCTGCTTTACCGCAGTGTTCACTTTCATGGCAGACATTTTGCCGCAAGGACGCCTCAACGAGGGCATCGGCATGTTCGGCATCTCCGGCCTGCTCGGCATTGCTCTCGGCCCAATCCTGGCCGAAGCTACCCTGGCACGTTACGGCTTTACCGGCCTGTTCCTGGTTGCCGGCAGCCTGGCAGCCACAGCGCTGCTGGCCCACCAGCCATTGCAGGAAAGTCACACACGGCACACCAGTACGACCGATCGTCAAGTCAGTTTTTTCGGCTTGCTCAAGCGGGAGAAATTCATTGTTGTCGGCTTGCTTTCCTTGATGTTCGGAGTCGGTCTGGCAGCGACGGGCAGTTTTGTCGCCCCGCTTGCCGAAGCACGCGGACTGGGTTACATATCGATTTATTTTTTCTGTTATTCGGGCGGCGCGATCGCAGTCCGTTTCGTCAGCGGCAAATTGGCCGATGAAGTCGGCGAACGCACCATTCTGCCATACGGTATCTTCCTTTACATCGCCGGAATTTTGATTCTGCCGTTCACCTACAGTGCGTTGCTCCTCTGTGTCGCCGGCGCGCTGTCCGGTATCGGACACGGCCTGCTCTTTCCGCTTCTGAATACCATGGCCGTGCGTGACGAACCAGGCATTCTGCGCGGCAAGGCAACCGGGATCTTCACCGGCGGCATCGATACAGGAATCTTTGCAGGATCGCTGATATTGGGCTATATTGGCGACTGGTTCGGCCTGAACATACTCTTTTTCTGCGCAGGACTGTGCATGGCTTCGGCATTTATCATTTTTCGTTTTCGCAGCAGTAAAACTGAGGCATAAAAACGGTCATGACCATGAACGACATCGAGGCATTTTATCAGGGCACGGAATATCACAGTCCACCACGCAAAATCGGTTGGCTAAGCCGATGCTTTCCCTCGACATCATTCTACCTGAAGAATTTTCTGGTCGTCTGGAAAGCCAGTTCCGCAGCTAAACGCGGTGTTTACAACACCAAGTCATGGCATGACAGCAGTGTCGACATCGTCCGGATTCTGGAAGAAACCGGCTGCCGGTTCGACGTCACCGGGATAAAGCACTTTATGGGACTCGACCGACCGTGCATCTTTATCGGCAACCACATGAGCACGCTCGAAACCTTTGTCCTGCCCTCATTGATCATGCCGCACGTATCCGACCTGACCTATGTCATCAAGCGCAGCCTGGTCGACTACCCCATCTTCGGCAACGTCGTCAAAACCCGCGACCCGATTGTCGTCGATCGAGTCAATCCGCGCGATGACCTCAGGGTCGTCATGGAGGAAGGCGCCCGGCGCCTGGAACAGGGCCGCTCCCTGATCATCTTCCCGCAACACACCCGCACGGTGGAATTCGACACCACTCAATTCAACAGCATCGGCATCAAGCTGGCAAAAAAAGCCAACGCCCTGGTCGTTCCCGTTGCGCTGCTGACCTGGGCTTGGTCGGCCGGTAAAAAACTCAAGGACTTCGGCCCTATTCATCCGGAGAGGACCATTCATTTTGCTTTCGGTGAGCCCTTCACAGTGACCGGCAAGGGCCAGGAAGAACAGCAGCGCGTGATCGATTTTATCCAGCAGCATCTCGCCGCATGGAACCAGCCCGGCTGATCCACGATAGCTCGCAATCGCACGCGGAGGCTTGTGATGAACGAACTCAGATATCTCGAAAACGTCAGCACCCTCAAGCTCGATGCGGCAAGATGCATCTGCTGCGGCATGTGCGCCATGGTTTGTCCGCATGGAGTTTTGACCGTCGAGGAACACAAGGCACAGATTGTTGACCTTAACGCTTGCATCGAATGCGGCGCCTGTGCCGGCAACTGCCCGGTCGAAGCCCTGACGGTAAAATCAGGAGTCGGCTGCGCCAGCGCCATCATCCACGGCTGGTTGACTGGTGAGGAACCGAGTTGTGACTGTGGTGGTAGCTGTTAGGTTAGCAAGGGGCACTTGAGATGTTGAGGGCATCAGATGGTTAATCTCTTGCCCTTTGTTTTGTGCTCTGAAATTCAAAATCAAATGCAAAACCGTCGGGGTTGCCCGACTGCAACTTCATTTTCTTTGTATCGACAAAGAAAACGAAGCAAAAGAAAGCTTTCTCTTAGCAGAGGGTTATGGTGTGCACGGTCCGGCAGTAACATCAATTCAGTGAATTCATCTGAGAAACTATCTACACTTCCCCCGTAGTTGACGAGGCCCTTTAGGTCCTCTCCCACAGTGACACATCAAGTACTCAGCACATTTTCACCTATCCACTCTTAGATGCAGTACCGTGAGGCCCCCTGTAACGGGCCGGCTCACATCTGCTACTTCTGAAAGGAATAGCGGAGGCAGGCAAAAGAATATGCCCTCCGCTAGGAGAAAGGCTTTTTGCTTACTTTTGTCGCCACTTGGACAAAAGTAAGGCGTCTGGCAGGACACGACCCGCCGGTCTTGATTTAAGAATTTTTATGTTGAAGAAAGAGGGCAACAGATGAATACTCTGTAGCCCTTTCTATCGTAAAGCCATGCAGAACTTCGCCATCAACTTGGCGAACACAGAAATCCCTGCCCGCTTCTTTCGTTTCTACAAGGCAAGAAAATCATGAACGTCCGACCATCGACTCAACCTCGATGCGCACGTCATCGATGTTGACCCGCACGACCTTGTCAGCCTCCTTTTCTGCCCGCACCAGGCCTTCTTCCACCCACGCCATCAACTGCTCGAGCTTGATACCGAATTTGTCTGCTGCAGCTTCCGGGGTATACCAGGTTTTGACCAGAGACATAAGACCTCCCTAACACCAGATTTGCGGTATGACAATTTATTTTGTCTTTAATTATAACGGCAAAATTCGGAATTGCTTGTTCTGTCGGATCGTCAGACAAAGACGAACAGATGTGTGTGAATCTCTTTACCGGCGGCGCGCTTCGATGTCACCATACCAGGCGAGTGCCGTACCACCGGTCTGATCGGTGTCGGTCATAATCGCGATGGCACCGACATTCGGCGGGTCTTCACCAAACGCACGGCGGTAGTCATCAATGATATTGCGCTGTACGGCAACCCACTGCCCGGCCATTGCACTGCCGCTCTCCACGGCGATCATCATGGCGTTGCCGGTATAGGCATTTGGCTGGACAGCGCCCTTGGGCAGACGATTGGCCCAGATGTAGTTGAGGGTTTTGGTCTTGGGAAAAAACCAGTGCGGGAAGATCACGTAAACCCGGGCGGCATAATCGTCCCCCGACTTGGTGCGACTGTCGCCTCCGGCAATAATATGGTCAATTTTCCAGCGCCAGGCCAGAATGGGGAATTCCTGTGGATTGTATGCGGTTTCGAAAACCAGCCCGGAGGCCGCTGCGCTGCTGTTCGCCTGCAGTACATTGAGCCCTGCATGATTGACAATCCGGTAATCCGTTTCACCCTGGAAGATTTTCTGCGTCCACCCTTCCAGCCCGGATTCGGCGAAACTGCCGAAACTGATTGTGTCTGTATCAGCAGAAGCAAGGGCCGTCAGGCAGAGCGCCGTCATCATCAGAAAGAAGCAACGCACAGGGCTACCCATAAGCACCGGCCGGCAATGCGCTGCGCTTGCGGCGGCTCTCCCCTTCGTTGATAACCCGGATGGCACTGGCGCCTTCCACCGGGCACTTGGTCTCGCAGATCCCGCAACCGATGCAGAGCTTATCAACCACCCTGGGTAGTTTCAATCGACGCAGCTCGCCACTGACCAGGACATCCTGCTCTTCCATGACAATCGCTTTTTCGCCGGTCGGGCAATGCTCTTCGCAGACCAGGCATTCGATCCCCTTGGCAAAGGGCAGGCAGCGGTCCTTCTTGATCACGGCGAGGCCGATCACGTTCTTCTGCTTCTCCGTCAGCTGCAACGGAGCGATGGCACCGGTCGGGCAAACCTGGCCGCACAGGGTGCAGTTGTATTCGCAGTAACCGATCCGCGGCACCACCAGCGGCGTCCACAGGCCGACCGGCCCGGCCTCTAGCAGAGCCGGCTGCAGGGTACGGCCGATACAGACCTTCATGCATTCGGCGCAACGGACGCAGCGCTGCAGAAATTCCTCTTCGGCCACCGCCCCCGGCGGCCGAATCAGGTAGGGGTTCTGCTCATATGTAACCGGCCCGATGTGGACTGCCGGAGCAATCATGACTCCGCTGGCCACGGCGGTCAGCATGCCCCGGCGCTGCAGATCGACACCCGGGTCATGCGCAGCGCCACGCCGCAAGCCGAAGGTTACCCGTTCCTCCGGGCAGTAGCCCGTGCAATCCATGCAGAGCAGGCATTCACTGCGCAGAAGCCCGGCATTGCGAACCGCCCCGGAACGGCAGAGACTGTCGCAGGCCTGGCAATCAGCACAGAGTCTTTGCGGGGTACGCTGCAGGATGGCGTAACGTGAACAGAGACCGAGCAATCCGCCGAGAGGACAGATGTTCTTGCACCAGAAACGATGCTCGACCCGCTCGAGAAGCACGATCACGAGAAAAATCAGCAAGGTAAACAGGCCCAGGGCAAAGACCGGCTGATGGAACGCCATCAGGTAGTCACGGAACACCGGGTAGGAGGCCTTGACCATGGCTGACGCCAGCGGCACGTCATGGGCGTAGAAAAAGTCGAAGACCTTGTTCAGTCCATAATTGTAGGCGGGGTAAACCGCCATGGTCAGGGAACGCAGGAAAATTGCCAGCGGGTCAAACAGCCCGAGTAGCTGCACGCCACAGAGGGTCGCCGCACCCAGGCCGATCAACAGGTAGTACTTGGTTCGTCGCCAGCCGGGCGAAAAGGCCCGCCGGCCACGGCCGACCAGTTTGCCGAGACCATCGAGGGTCGTCCCGAGCGGGCAGACCCAGCCGCAGAAAAAGCGGCCGAACAATGAGGTCAGCAGCAGCACGACCAAAGCCGGCCAGAGGATGCTCCAGCCAAACGGCCCCGGGGAAAGAAAATCCGCCAGCGCCGCCAACGGGTCGATGCGGAACAACAGACTGACCGGGTAAGGCAGCTGGTCAATGCCGCGATACTCGGTCTGCAGGAACAGCCAGAGGAAAGCAGCCAAACAGAAGCTCTGGCTGAACCGGCGGGCGTATGTCCAGGAGGATTGTTTCAAACCATTCTGACCTGGTTGAGGTCCATAACCCCGAGCCCTCGACGGGCTGCGGCAACGACCGTCGGCACCTGTGTCGGACTCAGGCCGAACAGAGTCGCAGCATAGGCATCGGCGGCGACGATATCCGGCGAGGCGATCAGGGTGTCCAGCTTGCGGACATCCTGCAGTCGACCACCCTGCGGCCCATTGGCAGTCAGGATGCGGGTAGCATCGACCACGGTCAGATCGGAGTGGATAACGGAGGCAATATCCGAAAGGGACTCGGCGATATCGTGATGCAGTCGTCCGCGGTTGCCGCCGATCACGCCCATCAGGTTCTTCATGCCGAGAGTCAGACGGGAAATCGAGTGGTGCTTTGCTATCGGTACGTTGATCAGCCGGTCGGCCTCGATCACCGGCAGATAGAACTCCCAACGTTCAAACGCCCGGCCACCTTTTATCGCCAGCTCTTTAAAAGACCGGCGATCGATGTACTCGATGCTGACACGGTCCGACCGGATCGCCTCCAGAGCAGGGCGGATACCGCTTTGCATGTAGCATCGCCGCTCGTCGTTGCAGGTGCGGTCAAAGATACGCACCTGCTTGGCGCCGGCCTCGAGACAGAGCTGGACCAGGGTCTTGACGACCTCCGGGTGGGTGTTGGCCGCCAGTTCCACGGTACGGTCCCAGCCGATATTCGGCTTGACGACAATCACATCACCCTGCTTGACAAAGTTTTCCACACCGCCCAGGGCGTTGATCGTTTCACGCACCAGGAACGGGATATCCTGCCCCTTGCGCACCGCCAGGGGCGGGGCTTGACCGGCCTGGACGGGCAGAGACAGCAGATCGAGTACCGGCAACCCTCCCGCGGCAGCGGCGATTGCCGTCTGAACAGTGCGACGAATAAATGTACGCCGATCGATAGGGTGCATCATCTGTCAATCATCCTTCTGCAATGCCATCGCCAATTACGGTTTATTCAGTTTAAGACCAGACCTGGCAAAGTGCAACCGCACACCATGTTCGACTTGACGACCAAGACCGGCTGATAGACGGTTCAACTGCAACTGAGAGTGGCTAGTGATAATGCCCTGTCGACTCATCAACGATCTGCTGGGTCGACTTGATCTCGCCGAAGTTCTTTTCATAGCGACCGATATTCTCCTGCAAGGCCTTGACAAGACGCTTGGCGTGATGCGGAGAGAGGATCACCCTCGAGCGGACCTTGGCCCGTGGCGCCTGGGGCTGAACAAAGATCAGATCGATGACAAACTCAGATTCGTTGTGGTTGACAACAGCCAGGTTGACATAAGCTCCCTGGGCGACTTCTTCATCAAGCTGGATCTCGAGTTTGACTTCCTGCGGCTTCTTTTCGTCCATATGACCTATCCTGCCTTTTCCTGCCGTACTCCGGCATAAAATGTTCGGACACAATCAAGCGAGCATCCCTGCTCTGTCGGGCATCGGCCGTCGGTCAACCTTGAGTGCCGGTTCGTGCATGCCCAAGAGCCCGGCCTGGCAGAAAATGACCCGATGCATCCAGGCCACCAAGATAATCGATTCCGCCTGTCGATGCCAGTCTCTTTCAATCCGCCAGACGAGCAGATCAACAGTGAAATCAGACCATCTTGACTGTTCGGCCGAGACTCTTATACTGGCTAAGTTAGCACAACATCATTCGCATCCGGCATCCTCTGGGCATCAGGCAGGTAAACATGACCGAATATATTCTCGCGATTGATCAGGGAACAACCGGCACAACCGCTTTGCTGGTCGGCCATGACCTGCGCATCCATGGACGACAAACCATTGATTTTCCTCAGCATTTTCCAAAACCTGGGTGGGTGGAGCACGACCCCGAGGAAATTTGGGCAGCGACACGTAAAGCGATCCTCTACCTGCTGGAAAAAACCGGCATAACGACAAGCCAGATTCAGGCCGTAGGCATTACCAATCAGCGCGAGACAACTCTTCTCTGGGAGAGGAATGATGGGCACCCGGTCAGCAACGCGATCGTCTGGCAATGTCGGCGTACAGCAGACATCTGTCAAGACCTGAAAACCCGGGGTCTGGAAGAGACTTATCGCCGTCACACAGGCCTGGTTCTCGACCCCTATTTTTCCGGGACCAAATTGACCTGGATGCTCGAAAATCTGCACGGCTGCGCGACCCGGGCGAAATCGGGGCGCCTGGCTTTCGGGACCATTGACAGTTTTCTGGTCTGGCGACTGACAGGCGGCAAAAGCCATGTGACAGATGTCTCCAACGCCTCCCGCACCTTGATGATGGACCTGGAAAAACTTGACTGGGATGACACCTTGCTTAATCCTCTCAAAGTCCCCAGGACGCTGCTCCCGGTGATCGTCCCGTCATCCCGCGTCTACGGCAAGACCAGCGGTCTCGACTTCCTGCCGGACGGGATCCCGATTGCCGGCATGGCTGGTGACCAACAGGCCGCACTCTTTGGCCAGGCATGCTACTCACCAGGACAATCGAAGTGCACCTATGGTACGGGGGCTTTCATCCTCGAAAATATTGGTGACCGGCCGATCCCCAGCAAACATGGTTTGCTGACTACGGTTGCCTGGCAGTTGGATAACAAAACAACTTATGCCCTGGAGGGGAGCGCATTCATCGCCGGTGCTGCCGTTCAGTGGCTGCGCGACGGCATGGGCCTGATAGAATCCTCGGGCGGCATCGAAGAGCTGGCACGACAGGTCCCGGCCAGCGACGGGGTCGTATTTATTCCGGCCCTGACCGGGCTGGGGGCACCCCACTGGCGAAGTGAGGCACGCGGTCAGATCACCGGTTTGACGAGGGGCACGACGGCCGCACACTTGGCACGGGCGACCCTGGAAGGGATTGCCCTGCAGATACACGATCTGGTCATGGCCATGACCGATGACCGTGGGATCCCCGGTTCAATCCTGAAGGTAGACGGAGGCGCCGCTGAAAACAACCTGCTGATGCAGATGCAGGCGGACCTGATCAATCGGCCTGTATCCAGGCCGGAAACAATCGAAACCACCGCTCTCGGTGCAGCGATGCTCGCCGGCCTGGCTATCGGGTTCTGGACTGACACCGAGGAATTGGCAACAGGCTGGAATGAAGAAAAATGTTTTACGCCGCAGGCCGCCGATGATTGGCGGGAAATACTGCTGGGACAATGGCGTGAAGCGATAGGTAGGATCAGGGGTTAAAGGCTGGAGGCTGGAAGCTGGAGGCTGGAGGCTGGAGGCTGGGAAAGCCTGGCAACCCGGGCACAGGTGTTAAAATTTTAATCCTTTTCGCGCCACGCGTCTCGCACTTCTTGCCGCT
>JBFLJZ010000333.1:0-3134 GCA_040882925.1 Desulfuromonadales bacterium | reverse complement strand
GGTCTGGGTGCCTACGATTACTGCCAGAAACCGATCGATCTCGAAACCCTCAAAGTGATTCTCTCCAGGGCTTTCCATCTGGCAGAACTGGAAGCAGAAAACCGCCGGCTGCAGGAACAAAAAGCAACTGGCGGGGCAACCATGGAAGGGATATTCGGCCAGTGTCCGCAGATGGAGGAGATCTTTTCCACCATACGCAAAGTTGGTTCGATTGATGTTCCAGTGCTGATCCTCGGTGAAAGCGGCACCGGCAAGGAGCTTGTTGCCCGGGCGATTCACGAAAACAGCCTGAGGAAGAACGGTCCCTTTATTCCGATTAACTGTGGCGCCATCCCGGAGAATCTTCTGGAGGCGGAACTGTTCGGGCACGAAAAGGGCTCGTTTACCGGTGCGCAGTCTCGTGTGCAGGGCAAGGTCGAGTTTGCCCATGGCGGCACTCTTTTCCTTGATGAAATTGGCGACATGCCTCTTTTGCTGCAGGTCAAGCTGCTGCGTTTCCTTCAGGAAAAAGTCATCCAGCGGGTTGGCGGACGTGAGGATATCGAAGTCGATGCGAGGATTGTGGCAGCAACCAACATTGACATCGCGGAAGCCATCAAGGCGGGTGATTTCAGAGAGGACCTCTACTACCGCATCGGCGTCGTCACAGCCAATTTGCCGTTGCTGAAGGACCGGGGAGATGATATTGCCCTGCTCGCCAATCTGTTCATGCGTCGCTACGCGCACGAATTCAAGCGACGAGTGAAATGCTTCAGCGTTGCAGCTCTCAGGGCCATGAACAGCTACAGCTGGCCCGGCAACATCCGTGAGTTGGAAAACCGGGTCAAACGGGCTGTGATCATGACGGAATCACTCACGATAGAACCCGTAGATCTCGGTTTTACTTCTGTACCGGAAACTGACGAGCACCCGGTCGGTGCAGCAGGCCAGAATAATCTCAGCGGCATGAAACTGAAAGAGGCGCGCAGCATGGTTGAAAAACAACTCGTCACCGAAGCAATGGCCGATGCTGAAGGGAACGTCCTGAAAGCTGCCGAAGCACTGGGCGTGAGCCGGCCGACACTCTACGACCTGATGAAAAAGCACGGTCTTTATGTTGAAGAAACCGAGGGATAAGTGCGCAAAGAGGTCGGCCGATCAATAACCAGCAGGCCCATACCGACCGCTACTCTTCGACATCGTTACATCTGACGCTCACAGAATCAACCTTCCAGAACCCGCGATCCTCACCGCTGCCGACAGCTTTTGCCGTTCCTTTGTAGGTGACTGACCCAAATGAACTGCTTTTCCTGACCTGGTCCTTGATCGTTGCGGTCAGGCCGTTCTCGTTGGTCGCAGTGGCAATGATTGTCAGATCGTAGCATTTTGGCCCGGAACCAATCCTGCCGGAAATACTGATCAGGTCTGCGCCGAGTTTGCCGATCGTGGTTGTAATCTTGTAGTCCGCCTCAGTAATGGCTTGGTCTTCGACCACTTTTTTTTTAGCCGCTGCTTGCGTGGCTCTCCCCGCCCGGTCAGCCGATGGCTGTTTTCCATTTGCTTGAGACTTCTCGGTCGGTGGCTCTGTTGGTGCGGGTTGCTCCACTCCTTCGGCATCAGAAGCTTCTACAAGATCGATGCCTGTTTCGACGATGATGATCTCCTCGGCTTCGTCGGAAGAGGGCTTGTCGCTGAAATGTACACTGCCGTTTTTATCGACCCAGCGATAGATCTTTGCCTGGGCCGCTGAAACAAAAAACACAAGCAAGATGGCAAATGCTGTTGTCCTCATGGTTTGCTCCCCCTGCTGCTTCTATACATTCTGAATAACCGTGAGTGTCCTTTTTGCCGCCTGCTAAACTGTTCCTCGAATTTCTGCAAGGACATAATATCAATTTATCGTCGGTTTGTATAATCACACTCTGAGCCACGTTTTGCACGGCAGGACTTCGGGCATTTAACCTTTGCCTGTTCCAAATTCTCTAATGTTTGGTAAACTTGCAAGACTGCGATTTTTTTACTAGTGTCCTTTTTTATAATACTCGCAAGGAGTCTGAGTTGGATCTGCATCTGACCGGAAAAGTCGCCCTGGTGGTTGCGTCGAGCAAGGGACTGGGCAAGGCGATTGCCACGCAATTGGCCATGGAAGGCAGTGACGTCATGCTCACCAGCCGGGATGCCGAACAGTTGGCAATTGCCCGCGAGCAGGTCTTGAGAGATGCCCGGGGCAGGGTGGAAAGCTGTCCTTGCGATATTACCAGGGCTGATGAGATCGAGGCCTTGGTCGCCGTCACCAGAGAGAGGCTTGGCCCGATCAATATCCTGATCAATAATGCCGGAGGCCCGCCTGGTGGTGGGTTTGACCAGGTTGATGATGCGGCATGGCAAACAGCCTTCGAACTGAACCTGCTCAGCTATGTTCGCCTGATTCGAAACGCGTTGCCTGACCTCAAGGAAAAGGGCGGAAGGATAATCAATGTGACATCGGCCTCGATCAAGCAGCCGATTCCCGGGCTGATCCTCTCCAACGTGTTCCGCATGGGAATTCTTGGCCTGGCAAAAACCCTGGCCGACGAACTGGCGCCGTACAATATCCTGGTCAACACCGTTGCGCCCGGGCGCATCGCGACCGATCGTACCGCCTACCTTGACGAATTCAATGCTAAAAAGCGCGGTATCAGCAAGGATCAGGTGGCTGCCGAGGCGCTGCAGAGGATCCCTTTGAAACGTTACGGTGACACAGAAGAGTTCGCCAAGGTCGTCTGTTTCCTTGCTTCAGGCGCCAGCTCCTACGTGACCGGCAGCACCATCACGGTTGATGGCGGCATGGTCAGGGGCTATTGAGTCTTGCACAAGGCCCGGCTTATTTCAGGTCGGCCGGTTGTCGGATAACGAGTAACAAAACACTAACGTGAGGAGGAAAAAAATGATGACAAGAATCAGGCAGTTCATGTTTGTTGTTGCAGCTGTTGCCATGCTGCTCGGCCCCATCACCACCGCCGAAGCGGCAGAGGAGCGTAATTATCTGCTTGCCACCGCGTCGACCGGCGGGACCTATTACCCGGTTGGTGTCGCCCTGTCGACCCTGGTCAAGGTCAAGCTGCAGCCGAAGCAGAAGATCGGCATGTCGGCGATCAACTCGGCCGGGTCCGGCG
>JBFLJZ010000065.1:0-5788 GCA_040882925.1 Desulfuromonadales bacterium | reverse complement strand
TTCTTTTCAGCTTTCATCTTTCACTAAAACAAGCCCAGCTGACTGTCCGCCTTCAGGCGCGGGAACTTGACCGGATAATCGCCACTGAAGCAGGCGTCACAAAAGCAGCGTTTCTGCGCATCGGCCGGCACGCCGGCTGCGACGAGCATTCCTTCCCGGCTCAGATAGCCAAGGGAATCAGAAGTGATATAACGGCTGATCTCTTCGATCGTATGCGAGGATGAAATCAGCTCCTTGCGCGACGGTGTATCGATGCCGTAATAACAGGGGAAACTGGTCGGTGGACTCGACAGCCGCATATGCACCTCGCGCGCCCCGGCAGCGCGGATCATCTTGACGATCTTGCGCGCCGTGGTGCCACGCACCAGTGAGTCGTCGACAACCACGACCCGTTTGCCTTCGATAACGTCGCGAACCGGGTTAAGTTTCAATTTGACGCCGAAATGGCGGATCGATTGTTGCGGCTCAATAAACGTGCGCCCGACGTAATGATTACGGATCAGGCCGAGTTCG
The DNA here is from genome assembly GCA_040882925.1 of Desulfuromonadales bacterium. Classification (GTDB taxonomy): domain Bacteria; phylum Desulfobacterota; class Desulfuromonadia; order Desulfuromonadales; family BM103; genus JAFDBW01. The sequence goes on along the minus strand of JBFLJZ010000065.1, from coordinate 5,275 downwards.
AAAGGTATGCCGGATTCTTCAGCATAACCGATCGTCGCCGGGACGCCCGAATCGGGCACGGCGATCACCACATCGGCCTCGACGTTATGCTCCCGCGCCAACTGTCGGCCGAGCTCTTTGCGGACCCGGTACACCTGCTCGCCGAAGATGGTGCTGTCAGGGCGGGCGAAATAGACGAATTCGAAAATACAGGGCGACGGCTGGGTCGTTTTGAATGGCGTGAAGGACTTCAGGCCGTGCTTGTCGATGACGATCATCTCACCTGGCTCGATCTCGCGGATGAACTCGGCTTCGATCAGGTCAAACGCGCAGGTTTCCGAGGCAACCACGTAACCCTCGCCAAGCTTGCCGAGGGCCAGTGGGCGGAAACCGTTCGGATCGCGGGCGGCAACCATGCGGGTCTCGGTCAGGAAGAGAATGCTGTAAGCACCTTTGACCGCCATCAGGGCTTCGGCGAGCCGTTCGGCCAGCAGATCACTCTGTGATTTGGCCAGCAGGTGAACCAGGACCTCGGTATCGGACGTCGTGGAAAAAATCGAACCGGCCTGTTCGAGGTCATTGCGGATCTCCTGGGCGTTGACCAGGTTGCCGTTATGCGCCACGGCGATGCTGCCCCGGGCATAATCAACCATGATCGGCTGGATGTTCTTGAAGTCGCTGCTGCCGGCCGTCGAGTAGCGGACATGGCCGATCGCGTTGCGCCCGGGCAGACCATCAAAGATCGAATCCCGCTTGAAGACATCGGAAACCAGCCCCATGTTGCGATAGGCATGCAGGTTTTTGCCGTCTCCGGCGACGATCCCACAGCTTTCCTGACCGCGGTGCTGCAGGGCATAAAGACCGAGATAGGTCAGATTGGCGGCTTCCGGATGGCCAAAAATCCCGAACACACCGCATTCATCGTGAAACTTGTCGAACATATGGGCTCAATTCTCCGTACAACGGTTACTGTTGTCAGTTGTCCTCGTTCCGCGCCCCTCGTTCCGCGTCCCGGGAGTTAAAGCAATTTGTCATGAATAAAATCGACTGCGTTCCGGTACAGCCAAAGCCCCATGCCGTCTTCAGGCAAATCGGCCTCTCTGGTCCAGCGTGGATGATGCGTCCGGTGCAGGTAGGCTTCCGGATGCGGCATCAAACCGAACAGGCGGCCGGTCTCGTCGCAGATCCCGGCAATCGCCGCAATCGAACCATTCGGGTTCATCGGGTAGGCCATGACCGGCGTCCGGTAGTCGGCATCACAATATTTCACCGCGGCCAGATGCTTTGCCTCGATCTGCTCAAGAGTCGCATCATCTTGCACCATAAACTTGCCTTCACCGTGGCGGACCGGCAGATAGAGGCCGTCCAGCCCGCGGGTAAAGACACAGGGGGAGGCCTGGTCAACCTTGAGATAACACCAGCGATTCTCGAAGCGACCACAGTCATTGAAAGTCAGGGTCGCCGACTGGTTATGATAATCCCTGTCGAGAGCCGGCAGCAGCCCCATTTTGGTCATCAGCTGAAAACCGTTACAGACACCCATGACCAGCTTGCCGTCGGCAATGAAACGCTGGACCTGGTCAGCGAGCGACTCCCGGCTGTTGCGGACTGCGGCCTGCTTGAGGCGATTGGCGCCGGCCTTGGCACTGCCGAGGTCATCGCCGTCAAGAAAACCGCCGGCCAGGTTGAGAAAATGATAGTCATCAAGGCCAGCCCTGCCGGCGAGCAGTTCGGCGATATGCACGATATCACACTCGGCGCCGGCCAGCTCGCAAGCCGTGGCGACTTCACGTTCACAATTGGTGCCGTTGCCGGCAATGACAATCGCTTTGACACTCTTGGCCATGGTTACATCTCCTTGAGCGGCGCCTGCCATGCCGTTTTCAGGTCGTCGATCGACGCAACCGCCAGCAGTTCGTCACAGACGCCAGTTATGCGCAGATCGCCGTTAGCTGTCACCGTACCGATGCAACGGCAGCTTTGCCCGGCAAACAGGGCGTCGAATGCCAGCTGGTGCTCCGGCCTGACCGTGACCAGCAGGCGGCTTGCAGACTCTGAGAAAAGCAGCACCGCTGCGCTGAGTCCCGAAGGAGCGTCGAGCCTGCCGAGGCAGACATTGACCCCTAAGCCGCCGGCGAAAGCGGTTTCGGCCAACGCCACGGCGAGACCGCCGTCCGAGAGATCGTGACAGGAAGCGATCAGGCCTTGCTGCTGCGCCGCATTGACCGTGCGATAACGTTGCATGGCTCTGGCCGCATCGACTTTCGGCACATTGGCCCCGATTTCACCGTGCAGCGCATAGTATTCCGAGCCGCCGAGTTCTTCGTCCGTCCGGCCGAGCAGATAGACCAAGTCGCCGGCATGCTTGGCGTCCATGGTCGTCGACTGACGGACGTCGTCGATCTTGCCGATCACCGAGAAGAGCAGCGTCGGTGGAATCGATATCTTGGTGTCGCCGATCTGGTAATCGTTCTTCATCGAGTCCTTGCCGGAAATCAGCGGCACGCCGAAGGCCAGGCAGTAGTCATAGAGGGCCTGGTTGGAGCGGACCAGCTGTGCCGCCTTGTATTCGCCATCGGGCGTCTTTGCGCTTTTCACCGGGTCACACCAGCAGAAATTATCGAGCCCGGCGACGTGATCGATGTTGCCGCCGACGCAGACATAGTTGCGCAAGGCCTCGTCGATGGCGTTGGCGGTCATGTGATAGGTATCGATGTCGGAGAAACGCGGACAGATGCCGTGGGCGGTGACCACGCCTGCAAACCGATCCGGCAGGGGCCGGACCACGGCTGCGTCGGAGGGGCCGTCGTTGACGACGCCGGTCAACGGCTTGACCACTGTGCCGGCCTGAACCTCATGGTCGTAGCGGCGCACCACGCTCTCTTTTGAACAGATGTTCAGTGCGCCGAGCAGTTGCTTGATAGTCGCTGCGATATCCGCTGCGGGCAACTGTGGCTCACTGGTCTGCGGCGGCACCCAGCGCGCCGGAATCTGCAGTTGCGGTAAGCCTTCGTGTAAAAACGCCATCGGCAGCCAGGTGACGGTTTGCCCCTGGTAAAGGCAGTGGTAATAACCGGAATCGGTGAACCGGCCGAGGTCGGTGGCCTCGACGTTCATCTCAGCGGCCAGGGTCAGGAACGCATCGAGTTTGTCCGGCGGCACAGCGACGGTCATCCGCTCCTGCGCTTCGGAAATCAGGACCTCCCAGGGTTGCAGGCCGTCGTACTTCAGCGGTGCGCGGTCCAGGTGCAGTTCGAAACCGTCTGTGTCTTCGGCCATTTCACCGACCGAGGAGGACAGCCCACCCGCGCCGTTGTCGGTGATCGCATTGTAGAGGCCTCGATCGCGGGCAATGATCAGGAAATCGAACATCCTGCGCTGGGTGATCGGATCGCCGATCTGCACGGCCGTCACCGGCGAGCCTGCGTGCAGCTCCTCGGAGGAGAAGGTGGCACCGTGGATACCGTCTTTGCCGATGCGGCCGCCGACCATGACGATGCGGTCCCCGACCAGCGCCTGTTTTTCGTGGCAGGGGCGACCGTTGAGTTCGGCCGGCATCATCGAAGCGGTGCCGCAGTAAACCAGCGGCTTGCCGGCAAAACGCTCGTCAAACACCAGGGAGCCGTTGACCGTCGGGATGCCGCTTTTATTGCCGCCGTGCTCGACGCCTTCGACGACGCCGTCGAAAATGCGCCTCGGGTGCAGCAGCCTCGGCGGCAATGGCTTGTCATAGAATGGCGAGGCAAAACAAAACACATCGGTATTGAAGATCAGTCTCGCGCCCATGCCGGTGCCGAACGAGTCGCGGTTGACGCCGACGATACCGGTCAGGGCGCCGCCATACGGGTCGAGGGCGCTCGGCGAATTGTGCGTCTCAACCTTGAATACAATGCTCCAGTCATCGGTAAAGCGGATCACCCCGGCATTGTCCTTGAAAACCGAGAGGCAGATGTCGTTCTGCGCTGCACGTTGACGGATATCGCTGGTGGCACGCATGATGTAGCTTTTGAACAGCGAATCGATGGTCCGGGTTTCACCGGTCGTGGTGTCCTCATAATCGATTGCCGCGGCGAAGATCTTGTGCTTGCAATGCTCGCTCCAGGTCTGTGCCAGCGCCTCGAGTTCACAGTCGGTCAGCTTTGCACCGAGACCGACCTCTGCGCGGCGGGCCTGAACATGCGGGTCTGCAACGTAGGCCTGGATGACTTTCATCTCCTCCAGATTCAGCGCCAGCATGCCGTCCCGGCTGATCTGCAGCAGTTCGCTGTCGGCAACATTCAGGTCGATCTCGCGGACCTCGATTTTGTGGCTGCCGAAATCAACCTTCGGCACGACGACCGGGAGCCCCCGTTCGCGGTCAAACTCATCGGCCGGAACGATGTGCCACCGCTGGATCAGGCTGTTGGCCAGGAAACCCGAGGCGATCCGCTCTGCGGCGGCAAGATCAACCGGGCCGCTGAGCAGGTACTGGACAGAGGTGTAAACCGCTTCGGTTGCAGCAAACGGCCGCCCGGTCAGGTACTGGATCGCCTCGCGGGCCGTTCGCCCGGAGTTGTCCGTGACACCGGGCCGGAAGCCGACCTCGATCAAAACATCGAAGTCATGGGCCAGCGGCTGGTTGATCGCATACTCCTGGATCACCGGGTCGCTGAACGGGCCGGCAGCCGCTGCGGCAACTTCGTCGTCGCTCAGCTGTGCATCAACCGTGTAAACATCCACGGTCCGCACCGAACGCAGTGCGACGCCGAGATGCTCGTGAATGTCCCGCTTGACCCGCTCGCCGCGAGCATCACGGACATTACCTTTCAGACCGACCAGAATACGCCAGGCCATCACGTCTCCTTGTTGATTTATGGGTAGAAGGTGGAATGTAGGATACAGAATTTAGAATATGGAGATATTCTGTCTCCTGTCTCCTGTCTCCTGTCTTCTGCCCCTACTATTCTTCCCCAAACACCCGCTTGAAGATCGTATCGACGTGTTTGAGATGGTAATTCAGGTCGAACGATTCACGGATTTTCGCTTCGCCGAGGGCGGTCACGACATCATTATCGGCAAGCAGCTCCTCCTGGAAGTCCTTGCCCTCTTGCCACACCTTCATGGCATTGCGCTGCACCATGCGGTAGGCATCTTCGCGTGACAAGCCGGCCTGGGTCAGGTCGAGCAGGATTTTCTGGGAGAACACCAGGCCACGCATCAGGTTGAGGTTTTTCAACATATTCTCCGGGTAAACCACCAGTTTCTCGATCAGTCCGCTGAGGCGCCGCAGGGAAAAATCCAGGGCGACGGTGGCATC
>JBFLJZ010000064.1:0-8158 GCA_040882925.1 Desulfuromonadales bacterium | reverse complement strand
GACGGCGGGGGAGAGAAAGTATGTGTCCTGCGCAAGACCCGCGTGCCGGTCAAGGCTCAAGCAGAAATAAAAACGGAGCAGCGTTCGATCAAGGGCCAGGCCCATGACGTCAGTGATTCGGGGGCTTACTTGTCGGTTTCGGAGGACATGGCCGAAGGGCTGATGATTCGCGTCACGCTTCATCTCCCTGGTTATGATCGCCCCCTGGAAGCTGCCGGGCGCATTGCATGGGTCAATAATGGAGACCGTCGTCCCAAGCCGCATTTCCCAGAAGGGATCGGTGTAGAATTTACTGTTTTTAACGAAAATTGTGAGCACGACCTGCAGGACTATGTGCAACAGAACCAGCCTGTGCACAAATACCATGGAACAATCCATTAGAGCGCAACCTGGGGTACGCAGCTCCGCTCACTTTTCCTCAGGTATTTAGAGGTCGTCCGTTAACCTTCCGGTTTCAACCCGCTGCTGATGATGATCGGCGTGTAGGTAAAACGTTGCGGGCTGGTAAAAAATGCCTTGAACTCCTCGACAAACTCCTCGTATCCCCCCGCGTATTCGTCGAAGGTCCAGCCGGAACGCTTGCCTGCCAGCTCGATTTTCTGCCACCAGTGCCAGCGGTCCAGGTCGGAAAGCTCGCCGTAGATCAGGTGATGTGGCCGCATGTCAGATTCGATCTCGATCATCCCGGCCTCATACAAGTAATGATGGAGTTTGCGCCCGGCATAAGGGTCGAAGTTGTTGTTTTGCATCTGGTATTCCATGATCTTCTGGATGGTTTTTTCCAGGCGCTCGGAGAGGCCGTAATGATTCAAACAGTTATGGTCGAGGTCGGCCAGGCACAGGATGCCGCCCTTTTTAAGTGATTTGGACAGATGCTTAACGAGTTCAGATCCTTCACGCAAATAAAATTCGAGAACGAAGCGTACCCAGACAAAATCAAACTCTCCGAGGTCAGATAAGTTGCTGAAAAAGTCGCGGGTTTCAAAATCAACATCATCGCTAACATATTTATGCTTCGCATATTCGATACGCTCTGCCGAGCTATCGATTCCAATCGCCTTGCCGCCCGGTTGTGCCGTCTGGGCGAGTGTGGATGTTGTAACGCCGGGACCGCATCCGACATCGAGGATTCGCATACCTGGTTTCAAACCTGCCCAAAGCGCCTGGTCGATGACGGCCTGTTTATTGGTCTTGACTTCCAGGCGTTCGGTTTCTTGATCTCCTTCGAGAAAGTAAGTTCTTCTGATCATAAATTGCTCCAGTAATCCCCTTCCTCTTTTACGCACCATACACTAGCAGAATAGATTTTTGTGATAAATGTAAAAGTTCTGTGATCTTGTATGAGTTATAAAGGGGTTTAGTCGGCCTATTTCATAGGCGGGGTCGAGATTGGTCAGGAAGGGCAGTGAGAGTGCGTTTGTTTCTGTTGTGAAAATGTCTTTACGAGTACTCGTTTCGATAGCATGGTCCATACTGGAATGGTGTTGTGCAACAGAAAAGATTCTGTTAGTTTCAACATGACTTGAATGCGGGGTGAGTCACCGGCAAGAAAGGTCCCTGCAGGCAATCATTGCCTATACTCTGGCAGCGGGACCTGACTGAACCGACAGCTATGAATCTTCTTTTTATCCAACCATCCCAACTAGATGAACAAGGCCGGGTAGTTAAGTATCGTAAAGGTTACATGCCTTCGCTGGCAATTGCAATCCTTGTCGGTCTGACCTCGGACAGGCATCGAATCACGGTGGTTAACGACCTTGTTGAAGAGATCCCTTTCGGTGGCGATTTCGATCTGGTTTGCATCACGGTCATGACTGTACAGGCGCCCCGGGCCTATCAGGTTGCGGACCGGTTTCGTGCCAACGGGGCGAAGGTTGTCCTTGGCGGAATCCACCCGACCTTCATGCTCGAAGAGGCAGCCCAACACGCCGATGCCGTGGTTGTCGGTGAAGCTGAGCCCGTTTGGGAAAGGCTGTTGGAGGACTTCGAGGCCGGCCGGCTCAATTGTCGCTATATCCCTGAAGGACATCCCCCACTGGATCGCCAAGTGAACCCAGGGTGGCAACACTTCAATATGAAACTCTACCGGAATTCTGCCGGCAGTAGTATGCCACGCATCCCAGTCTATACGACCCGTGGCTGCCTCTACGGCTGCAGCTTCTGTTCGGTCAGCAAGGCTTACGGCCGCACTCATCGCCACAAGCCGATTGCAAACGTCATTGAGGAAGTTGACGAGTCTCTTGCCGACACCTATTTCTTTGTCGATGACAATATTGTCTGCAACTTCGACTATGCCGAAGAGCTCTTCAAAGGACTGTGCGGAAAAAATGTGCGTTGGCTTTCGCAGGCCAGCATGCAGCTGTTTAAACGACCTGACCTGATTAACCTTGCCGCGAAATCAGGGTGCAAAAGCTTATTCCTGGGTATCGAATCGATTAGCCAGGAAACGCTTAAGGGAGTGAAGAAAGGTTTTAACAAACCGGATTCTTACCCCGAGTTTTTTGAGCTGTTGCATCGTTCCGGCATCCGACCTCTAGTCAGCATGATCATCGGTCTTGACCAGGACACTCCCGAAGACGTCGAACGGACCCTGGAGTTTTTAATCGAGCAAAAAATCCAGAATGTGTATCTGTCTATCTATACCCCGCTCCCGGGGACGGATGTTTACACTGAAATGAAACGCAATGGGCGGATTATTGAACGGGACTGGTCAAAATATGATTTGAGCCATGTTGTACACCAGCCGATCAATTTTACCCCCGAAGCATTGGAGAGTACATACTGGCAGGTCTATGGCCGCCTTTATTCCTTCGGCGCCATTATGCGCCGGACTGCAGGAAGTTTGTCAAAATTGCGAGGCGATCGTGGTAAGGCGCTTCGAGACATACTGGTGCAAATCCACATGAATGCGCAGATTCGCAATCGTGAACACCTGCAGTCTCTGGGAGTTGGTAGAATCAGATAGAGGGGGACATGCCAGTCGTGAAACCGGAAAAACATTTCTCCAACGAATACCGGGAGGCACGCAGTCGTTTTGTTGCTGCAGTCAAAAAGGCCGGGGGAACCTTGTCTAAGTTGGATTTGCCAATCGGGGACACAGGTGATGCACTGTTTACCGATATCGCCTGGTTTGGTCACAAGTCGCCTGCAAGGGCCTTGATAGTCGTCTCCGGAATACATGGTGTGGAGGGCTTCGCCGGATCAGCCGTACAACTGACGGCTTTAAACAACCTGCCAATTCTGGATGATGATACGGCGCTGGTCCTGATTCATGCGCTTAACCCCTACGGAATGGCCTATCTGCGCCGCTTCAACCACAACAACGTTGATCTGAATCGAAACTTCCACTTTTCGAGCGATGGCTGGCAGGGGGAACCGGCAGGATATGCCGCGCTCGATAAGTTCTTCAACCCGCCCACGCCACCGTCTTTTGATTTCTTTTATTTGAGAGCCTTCTTTGCCTGGGTCCGTTTCGGTAATACATGTGTCAGGCAAGCCGTGACGGGTGGCCAGTATCATTATCCGAAAGGCCTCTATTTCGGCGGATACGGTCTGGAACCGGAGGCTGCCGGGTACATCGCCTGGTTAAAAAACTCGTCGTTGTTGAATGTCGATAAAATGATGGTCGTGGATTTTCATACCGGACTCGGGCGGTTTGGCGAACAGTCACTGTTTTTGCGTGCCAGTCCTGACCGGAGGGAAGAACTTTCGCGAAAACTCGGTGTCACAGTGACACCGAGCAAAACCGAATCGAAAACCATGGGCTATCATCATGGTGGTGGGAGTAGTGGCGTGTACAGGCGGCTGTTCAACGGGGGCGATTTGACCTGTCTGACCGTAGAATATGGCACTTACCATGGTTTAAAGATGTTGCAAGCTTTGCGAGCCGAAAACCAGTATCACCACTACGGTGACCAGAACCTTGACCATTGGTCGAAACAGAACCTGAAAGAAGCTTTTTGTCCGGGCTCGAAGGACTGGCAACGTCATGTCGTTACCCAGGGAAGAGATCTGATCGAACGATCTCTGAACTACATCTCCACGCCTGACTGAAGATCCACGTAAATATTTTCCTTGACTCGATTATTGCCCCACACGCGGGGACACTCAGAATTGAGTGTCCTTTTTGTATGTTCACATTCTAGCGGCAACAATATCGACTGCAACGAGAAAAGGCCCACACATTTGAGCGGGCCTTTACGAGTTTGGTAAAAGACCGGAATCGAACCGGCACGGGCAAAGCCCATCGGTTTTTGTGACCGACGTGTCTACCAATTCCACCACTTCGGCAAGAGGTGTGCATTATATGAATTGACCATGATGCGGTCAAGAGTTAACAGAACGAAAAAGGGTTACGCAACATTGCGTAACCCTTTGATCTTGGTGGAGCTAGGCGGGATCGAACCGCCGACCTCTTGAATGCCATTCAAGCGCTCTCCCAGCTGAGCTATAGCCCCGAACAGGAGCAGATTTATAACAGAGCGCCATCGGAGTGTCAACAGCTTTTTTGGCGGTCGGGCGGACCTCAGCTGTCCTTGAATTCGCTGTTGTTGCCGGAAGTGCTGCGGAACAGGGTGAGCAGCATCTTGAAGCGCTTGACCGCCTTGACTTCGTGTGAAATGCCACCGGGCATGAGAATGATCTCGCCGGCAGAGACGTTGTGCGCCGTGCCGCCGATGATGATCTGTGCCTCGCCGTCGAGCACCTGGACGAAAGCATGAAAAGGCACGGTGTGTTCCGAGAGGGCCTGTCCGGCGTCAAAGCTGAAAACGGTCAGGGTTCCGGAATCATGCTGCAGCAGGGTGCGGCTGACGACCGCGCCGACCTGGTAAGGGGTCATCTCGGCCAGGGCATAAGCCTTGGCGGGGTCGACATGGATCGTGGCTGGTTGTTCTGACATAGCGTTCCTCCAGTGATACAAGTAAGTTTGGAGTCGAGCTTATCGTCTGTGCCGCAGGACGGCATTGATCGACGTCAAGAATCAGGAAAATTTTACTGTCTCTCGACGGTTTCTATGCTGGTCGGTCCAGGCCGGTCGACGGCGCAGACCGAGCAGGGCCATCAGCCGGCAAATCACTGGCGGGGCAAAGCTGTCTTTGCGGTCGGGCAGGCTAGAGCTTGATGCCGGTCAACTGGAACAGGGCGTCCTGGTACTTCTCCGAGGTCTTGGCGACGATCTCGTCAGGCAGGGGCGGCGGCGGGGCCTGCTTGTTCCAGGCGAGGGTCTCGAGATAGTCTCGGACGAACTGCTTGTCGAAACTCGGTTGCGGGCCGCCGGGCTGATAAGACGCTTTCGGCCAGAACCGGGATGAATCGGGAGACAGGGCTTCGTCGATCCAGAGCAGGCTGCCGTCATCCATGATGCCGAATTCAAACTTGGTGTCGGCGATGATGATGTCCTTGTCCCAGGCAAAGTCGCGGGCGCGGCTGTAGATCTCGATCGATATCTCGCTGACCCGTTCAGCGATCTCCCTGCCGCACAGCTTGACCGCCTCGTCAAAAGAGATGTTCTCGTCGTGGGCACCGAGCTCCGCCTTGGTCGATGGCGTGAAAATCGGTTTTTCCAGGCGGCTGCTCTCGACGAGGTTCTCCGGCAGGGTAATGCCGCAGATGCTGCCCTGCTGCCGATACTCCTTCCAGCCGGAACCGGAGACGTAGCCACGCACGATGCATTCGATCGGCAGCGGCCTGGCTTTCTTGACCAGCATGCTGCGGCCTGCCAGTTGATCACGGTAGGTGTGGGTTGCCGCCGGGTAGTCACCTACCTCGGTGGCAACGATATGGTGCGGGATAATATCGGCCATCCGGTTGAACCAGAAGATCGAGATCTGGTTGAGCACCTGGCCTTTCTTCGGGATGCCTTCGTTCATGATGACGTCGAAGGCGGAAAGACGATCGGTGGTGACGAGCAGCAAATGCTCACCCAGGTCATAGATATCACGGACCTTGCCGCGGTTAACCATGTTCAGTGAGGGCATTTTGGTCTCGAGAAGGGTCGTGGACATGATCAATTCTCCTTGCTTACCAAGTCTTGGACACGGGCCGAGATGGTAATGGCCGCAGTGCTGCGCAGCTCGGCCAGTCGTGCTTCAATCGCTTCGGTCTGTTTGCGGGCGAACAGGGAATTGTAAAGCTCTTCCCGCTTGGCTTGATCCAGAGCGGTCATGTCGGCAGCGACACGCTCCTTGACTTCGGCGACCACGAAACTGTTCTGAATTTCGAAAACCCCGTCAATCGCTTTCTGATCATCTGCCAGTGCGAAAGCCGCGTCGAACAATTCCTCGGAGGTCCCGATCCGCGGCACAAAGGGGGCATAAGTCCGCGTGAATTGACCGGTCTCCCCGATATCGTAGTCGGCTCTTTTCGCCAATTTGGCGAGGCTAGCGTCGGCTTTCAGGTCGGCTGCGAGCTGCTCGGCAGCGGCCCTGGCCAGCTGTTTCGATTCAACCGCCCGGTAAGCTGCTGTGACCAGGTCCCTGACCTCTTCAAGTTCGGGAATATAGCTGGCAACCCGTTCCTTGAGACCGAACAGGATGACGCCGTCTTCGGTCTGCACTGGTTTGGCCAGCGCCTTGTCTTCGAGCAGGTGGGCAGTGTTGATGATTTCCTCGTTGCGACCGATGCCGTCGATATAGCCGTCGCGGGCAAACGGTCCGGTCTCCTTGATACCAAGCTCATTCGCCTTTGCTGCAGCATCGAGGTCGCCGGTCTTGCGATTGATATTGTAGGCGTCCATGGCCTTTTCGAAGGCCAGTTGCCTGGCATTTTCGGCACGCAGGCCTTCCTTGACCTCGTCGATCGCTTCTTCAAGGCTGCGCAGACCTGGTTCGGTGTATTCCTCGACCCGGATGATATGGTAGCCGAAGGTGGTTTCGACGACGTCGCTGGTGTCTCCCGGATTCATACTGAAAGCGGTCTCTTCAAACGGCTTGACCATTGAGCCGCGGGTGAAATAGCCGAGGCTGCCTCCCTTTACCGCGCTGTCCTTGTCGTCCGACTTGGCCCGTGCCAGATCGGCAAAGTCCGCACCGGCCTTGAGCTCTGCAAGGAGCGACTCGGCGTAAGCGCGCCGCTCTTCGCGGGTCTTTTCATCGGCCTCGGCGTCGACCATGACGAGAATATGGGACGCCTTGACTTTCTCCAGGATTTCGAACTGGTCGAGATGGCGGCGGTAATAGCGTTCCAGCTCGCTTTCTTCGAAAGTCACCTCATCGAGATAACGCTGCGGTTCGAACTGCAGGTAACGCAGCGAGACCATTTCCGGGATGCGGAAGGTTTCCTGGTTCTCGGCGAAATAGGCTTGCAAACTCTCATCCGTGACCTTGACCTGCTTTTCGAATTTCGCCGCCGTGAGGCTGACGAAGTTCAGGTTGATCTTTTCATTGATGTTGCGGAACTCTTCCTCAATGTCAGCATCGGTGACATTCACCTGGGCCTTGAAATGATCCTGCACCTTGTCGAGCAGCAACTCGTTGTGCTTGACGGCCTCGTATTGGTCGCTGTTCATGCGCTGGTAAGCGAGAACCTGGAGATAGCGATCCTTGTTAAATACGCCGTTCACCTGGAAGGCCTCGACCTTGGCGATGGCGTCGATCAATTCCTGATGGGTGACGACGAGCTGGAGGCGCTCCGCCTCGTCCTGCATCAGCGCCTGGTCGATCAGGCCGTTGATTGTTTTCTCGGCCAGCTTCAACTCCTTCTCAAGAGCGGGTGTGAACTGGTCCTGGTAGATGTTCTGGTAGATCTGGTAAAGGTTGCTGTAGGCGCTCTGGAAATCCTCGTAGGCAATCGATTTACCATTGATGACCGCGGCTTCTGCGGTCGGGCCTTCGCCTCCCGGATCACCTGGCGCGCCGAGCATTGCGTAACCGATGACAAAGCTGAGTATGATGACGGCAAAGGCCAGTTTGATGATGATGGATTTCTGTTTGTTGCGTACAAAATCGAGCATGAGTCTGAGTTTCTCCTCGAGGTATTTTTTTGCCTTTAAAGAACAGGGACGAATGTTAGACAATCGACCTGTTAAATGCAACAGTTTTTCCTTTTATAACTTGAAAAGAAGGGGCCCTTTTGCTAGTGTAAACAACATTTTCCGGCCTAGGTCAGGCCCTTTCCAGTCTGAAAGGAGTTGTCCCTCGATATGGTCAACTTGTTCGAT
>JBFLJZ010000332.1:0-3642 GCA_040882925.1 Desulfuromonadales bacterium | reverse complement strand
CATATAAGGTCTCGCAAAATCGGCGTTTGTCAAACAGCAGGTCAGCATTTTTTCATTTTTCTGGCTAAAACTCGACGGCTTGCAAGCGCATTCTCTTTTTGGTCAGACCTTTTTACCTTTTCATGAGCAAGGTAGCGCGTTTGCACATTTTTGTCTAAGTAAAAATGGTTGTTTGGCGAATAAATGTCCTGCGCCCGGCGAGGGTGCTGCGCGACTTTATAACGTCGATGATACTGTCTGCCTTTTAGCTAAAAGGCATGCAATTGATACGATGACCCGTTCGGTCAAATCATGGCTTGTGTTGATGCGGCTTGCTGCTATGAGGTTCTACCAGGAAAGGTCGTTCCACAGTGGGGCTCTGGTCAGGAGAGCAGACCGGGCAGCTTTGCATGGCGAAAGGTTTTTCAAGGCGGCAGGTGCTCAGCAGCTGGTTGTCCTGGAAAATCTCCAGGGTTGGTCCATCTGCCATGACTTTGCCATCATGCAGAACGATCGTGCGTTCGCAGAGTTCAAAGATCATGTCGAGATCGTGGCTTGCCACGATGCGCGTGTGATGAAAACCCTTCAGCAGGTCGATCAGCAGACGCCTGGCATAAGGGTCGAGACCGTTGGTCGGTTCATCCAGGACCAAAATCTCTGGCAGCATGGCAATTACGGTCGCTATGGCGACCCGCTTCTTCTCACCGCAGGACAGTCGATAGGGGGGCTTGTCGCGCAATTCAATGGCTTCAACTCGAGACAGGGCCTGATTGACTCTGGCTTCAATTGTTTCCCGGGACAACCCCAGATTGACCGGTCCGAAAGCGATATCGTCATAGACGGTCGGCATGAAGAGCTGATCGTCCGGATCCTGGAAGACCATTCCGACCGTGCGCCTTATGGTCGCCAGGGTCTCTTTCGATAGCCGTTCGTCGCCAACAATAATTGTGCCAGATGATGCAGTCAGGTAGCCGTTGAGGTGCATTAGCAGTGTCGACTTCCCCGCGCCGTTCGCACCGATCACCCCGACCGATTCGCCGTGCACAACCCGGAACGTAATATTGTCCAGGGCCATGGTCCCATCAGGATAAATATGCTTGAGATGCCTGGTTTCGACAAGATGATGGCTCATGGCATGCTTCCCATGATGAGATTGCCGAGCAGCTGCGGTGCATTGTGGATGCGCAGCAGAATAAAGATGGCTATCCAACAGCAGGTGAACAGAAGGTCCTTGCTGCCGAAATGAATTTGTCTGCGTGTCGAATGAACTTCGCCGGAGAAACCACGTGCCAGCATTGCCATGTGAATCCGCTCCGCGCGCTCCCAGGTTCGCAGCAAGAGGTGCCCGGCCAGCGAACCGAACTGGCGTATGCCGAGGCCACGCCGGCCGAAAGACCTTAATTGACGGGCACGCGCGATGCGTACGCCTTCATCGGTGAGGACGAAGATATAGCGGTACAGGAACAAAAGCTGTACGACAAAAACCTGCGGCATCCTGAGTTTTTCCAGCGCTTCGCAGATTGCCGGGAATCCGGTCGTCGCGACCAGGATGATTGCGGCACTGGCTGTCAGAATGGCACGTATCAGGATTGAAAAACAGGAGAGCCATCCGCCCGAGAGATCCATGGTGCCGAGCTGCATGATGACCTGCCGGTCAAAGATCGGATTGAACAGGCCAATCAGCAGGGCAAAAGGGATGACGATCATGACTTTGCGCAGGATATAGCCAAGCGGCAGGTTGCCAACTGCGACCAGGGCCACCGGATAGATGAGAAACGGCAGCATTGCGGAAACCTGGTACTTGTCGAAGGACACGACACAGACGATAAAACAGAGTGTGGTCAGCACCTTTGCCCTCGGATCGAGCCGATGGATTGCTGTCTGGCGCAGGGCCAGCAGATCGAGTTGTTTGAAGTCGAGAAATGAGCTGTCTATGGCCAGCATTATGGTTTGCTCCTGCCGCGTAAGGCGAAGCCGGTCAGGGCGCAGATAACCAGGGTCAAGGTTCCGCCGACGATTGCCGAAAGTGTCTTGCCAACGCGTTGGCTGTTGCCTTGGCCAGCTCCTCCAGGCAGTGCGTAGTCTGCCAATAGGGAGGTTTTGTCCTGAATAGCGCCGAGGATTCGATGTTCTTTGAGACCGGTATCCGGCAGTTCGTTTGTTCCAGTGATCCTGGCGATTGACCATTCGAGGCCATCCGGGTGTTCCGATGCGAACCAGGAAAAGCAGCCACCAATCAGAAGACTTGACAGGACAAAGGCAACCACTAGCGAACACAACGGCAGTTCGCCGGTGGGCCTCTCATCTATGACACACTGCAGGACTTCCGGACGGGCGCGATAAACGAACGACACAACCAGGGCCGTGACGATGCCCTCAATCACGCCTATGGCAAGATGAATTGGCTGCATCAACAGGGAAAAGGTGGTAAATGGCAGGGAAGAGACACCGGCCATGACCGTTTGCAGTACGACACCAAAGGAACCGCATTGCAGAGCAAACACCGCAGCGATGACGGCGGCAAAAACCATCCGCGACTGACGTGGTTGTTTGCCGACCAGTTTCCGGTAAATAAGCGGATAGGCAATAAACGCCGGGAATACTCCGAGATTGAAGATATTGCAGCCAAGGGCGAGCAGCCCGCCGTCGGCAAAGAAGAGAGCCTGGACCATCAGGACTGACGCAATGGTCAGAAATGCCGCCGACGGGCCGAGCAGGATGGCCAGCAGCAGTCCGCCGCCGAGGTGCCCGCTCGACCCGGTTGCCGGGATAGTGAAGTTGATCATCTGGGCCGCAAACACAAACGCCCCGAGGGCTCCCATCAACGGCACCTTGCGGTCATCGAGCTGTTTGCGCACCCGCATCGAACAAAGGGCAATTGCCCCGGCTGATGCGGCCCAGAAAGCTGTGCCGACCGCGGGAGAGACGAGAGCGTCTGCCATGTGCATCTTGCGATTACTTTCAGCGTCGATAAAGATGTAAAGATTCGGTAAAAATCTCTTTGAATGACACTCTAGAGGCGCAAGGGCTTGGTCGTCAAGGTTAAAGTGCTACGAATTTTACAATCGTAACACAGTGTGCTGAGCCGCTAACGGGCCAGTTCTGCGACAAATTTGAGTTGCGTTCTGCAGCTTTTGCACAAAGCGCGGTAGCGCCTAGAAAGTTTCTTGTGCATGATGCTGGTCAGGCGGTGTTCGCGACAATTGCATCGATAAACGAAGTTGCGGGGCACGCAACGTGCCGGGGTGGTGAGATAAGTATGACAGCGCACGGGTTGAAGCCCGTAACAGTTTCGCATGACAAGTTGCCATTCCGGACCGTGTGGACGCGGGCGTTGCCTTTTTCCACGGGCCTGCCAGTTAATGACCAGGTGGCTGACTTCATGAGGGATTGTCTGGGCCAAAAAATCAGTCAGATTTTCCGTCAACAGGTTGAGGTTGATACGCAGAGACGTTGTCCCGCTGTGGTCGACCTTTGCCTGTCCCGCACAGCGGCCACGCAAGGAGAAATCGATCTTAGCCTCAGGCAGCTCGATAGCGTAGCAATCACGGGCACGCTGTTCAGCCGCACGAACCGCCTGTATGGCAAGGCGGATGATCTGTTCCGAAGTTTGAGTCATTGCCTGTCGACCAACGGTTGCGTCGTTTCAGTCGTTGTTCTGTG
>JBFLJZ010000331.1:0-2928 GCA_040882925.1 Desulfuromonadales bacterium | reverse complement strand
CTTGCCGGTCAGCCCAATGTGGGCAAGTCAACTATCTTCAATCTTCTAACTGGCCTCAGCCAACATGTGGGCAACTGGCCTGGCAAGACGGTCGAGCGCAAGGAAGGCTCGCTGTCCCGCGATGGAACGCACCTGCGCATTGTTGATCTACCAGGGACCTACAGCCTGACGAACAATTCCGAGGAGGAACGCATTGCGCGTGACTTTATTGTTCATGAGGAGCCGGATGTTGTCGTGATGATTGCGGATGCTTCGGCCTTGGAACGGAATCTCTACCTACTGGCAGAATTATTGGTGTTGCCGGCACCTGTTGTGCTGGGGCTGAACATGATGGATGTGGCTGAGGGACAGGGCATTCATATTGAGCCCCATGTGTTGGCAGCAGCACTCGGATTGCCCGTGATCCCCTTGGTTGCGACCAAGAACCAGGGCGTCTCCGAGCTTATCGCGACGGCCGAACACCTGGCGCGAGAGCCGGCCAGTTTCCGGCCGGTACGGCCGGAGATCGCCGAGCCGCACCGAGACGTGTTGGCGCAAGTCCGCACCCTGCTGATCAAGTACGTTCCCGCCCCCTATCGGGAGGATTGGATAGCGCTCAAGTTGCTTGAGGGCGATAGAGAGGTCACCGACAAGGCCCAATCTTGGCTGCCTGAAAATAACTGGTTATCGATTGCGGTCCTGCTCAAGGAACATGAGGACGCTGTGCTGGATATCGCCAGTGGCCGCTACGACTGGATCGCCCGGATGGTGCGCGCAGCGGTGATGCATCCCGGCCTTGGACAGATCAGCCTTACCGACCGCCTGGACCGGATAGCGGTGCATCCGCTCTGGGGTTTGTTGTTGCTGCTGGCAATGTTCACCCTGGTCTTCTGGCTGACCTTCACTGTCGCCGCTCCGATTCAGCACTGGCTGGATGTTAATGTCGTCGAGCAGCTTCAAGGCTGGCTTGCGGTAATGCTTGCGAACGCGCCACCGTGGCTAGTGGATCTCCTGGTCCACGGGGTTCTCGGCGGAGCGGGCATCGTGGTCACCTTTGTGCCTATCCTGGTCGTCTTTTTCACTGCGCTCGCCTTTCTTGAGGACACCGGTTACTTGGTACGCGCGGCCTATGTGATGGACCGCTTCATGCATTTACTCGGTCTGCACGGCAAGAGTTTTCTGCCCTTGTTTCTTGGATTTGGCTGCAATGTACCCGCGGTGATGGGTGCGCGCGTGATCGACTCTCAAAGCGGACGGCTCCTCACGATCCTGTTGGCACCGCTGGTACCCTGTAGCGCCCGGCTGCTGATATTGGTCCTGTTGACACCGGTTTTTTTCGGCAACCAGGCCGTGGTAGTTTCCTGGGGCCTCGTGTCGCTCAACATGCTTGTTCTCGCCATTGTCGGGATTGCCCTTAACCACACGGTGTTCCGGGGGCAGCATGCGGCATTCATTATGGAATTGCCTCTTTATCATCTGCCCAACCTGCGATCGATTGGATATTTTGTGTGGAACAACACAAGGGCCTTCCTACGCAAGGCAGGGACGATCATACTGCTCGCCTCGATCGTTGTCTGGGCGCTCAGTAGTTTCCCGGGTCCCGATGTCGAACAGAGTTACCTGGCCCGGTTTGGGCAAAGCCTGACACCCATTGGACAACTCATGGGTATGGACTGGCGTATGATTGTGGCCTTGATAAGCAGCTTCGTCGCCAAAGAAAATGCCATCGCTACCCTGGGGATTCTTTACGGTGCGGGTGAAGAGGGCAGAGGATTCGCCGAGACGATGGCCGCAGTTGTGTCTCCGGCTACGGCCCTGTCATTTCTGGCCGTGATCATGCTTTTCATTCCTTGCGTCGCGACGGTGGCGGTCATGCATCAGGAAACACGAAGCTGGCGCTGGACCCTCTTTGGCGTGCTCTTGTTGTTGCTGATCGCACTGAGCGCCGGCGTGATCGTGTATCAGAGTGCCAAGTGGCTGGGAATTGGGGTATGACGTGCTCGAAATACTGTTACGCATCGTAGCGTCGAAGGGAACAGAATGCAGCGCTGAGCTTGCACGGAAGCTGGGTGTCAGTCACACGCTTATGGAAAATATGCTCGATGAGTTGGTGCGACAAGGTTACCTGAAAGCCGTCGTTGGGGAATGTTCGGTTCCTTGCGAGCGCTGCCCGATGCATGCGGCATGCCTGTTCGGCAGGCAGGCGCGAATCTGGGCACTAAGCGGAAAAGGCGAAAGTTTGTTGGCCAAGCGAGGAGACGGTGCGTTTTAGCGCCTTCCAGCACTTTGAGGTACTCCTCGACAGCCCCTGGCCCCTCTACTATCCGGTTAATAGAAAGGTATAAATAGCTCAAATGACTCATACCCGGCAACCTAACAAACCGCTTCGCGGGAAACGAATATTGGTCTGCGGAAAAGGTGGCAGCGGCAAGAGCACCCTGGTTGCTGTGATGGCCACTATTTTGCAGCGAAAAGCCTATGAGGTCATGGTCCTGGATGGTGATGCCTCCAACCCCGAGGGACTGGTGCGGTTGTTGTTCGGCCTGGGCGTAGAGGGAGAGCCAAAACCGCTCATAGAATTTTTCGGTGGCATCAATGCCGTTACCTGCCCGGTAGACGATCCATCGCCTCTTACGCGGATCAATGATTCGAATCCCGTTCCGGAAAACAGGATCAATTTCTCTAAAGAGATCTCTTCCGAATACTATCTCCAAAAAGGAAGCACGACGCTGTTACAGGCAGGAAAGATCGCAAGCTACGGACAAGGTTGCGATGGACCACTGGAAAAGGTGGTCAGGGACTTTATGGTCGAAGGAGATGCCGTAAACCTTATCGATATGAAAGCCGGAATCGAACATTTTGGCAGAAAGATACCCGATCGAATGGATGTCATCCTTGGCGTGCTGGATTACACCCTCGAGTCTGTTTCAATTGCAAAAAGGATGGCCG
>JBFLJZ010000063.1:0-12052 GCA_040882925.1 Desulfuromonadales bacterium | reverse complement strand
TTGATGAAGCCAAACACGATGACAAACAGTACCGAAAGGATGGTAAAGATGACGATGTGACGTTTACACCAGTCAAAAATGTTTTTCAGCATGATCTGTACCTCTTTGCGAGAACTCCCTAGACGCGCTCGGCCAAACCGGAGATCGACTCAGTGCGAGACACATAAAATAATCGTATGCAACCCAGCGAGCCTGAGAGCTTCTCTTGTTTTGTCCCCTTTATAAACAGAGAACGTGTGAACATGCCACACTCTTTAACAAAGAGCTGTTCCTTGTTGTTAAAGCTATCCTTTGACCCAAACCAGAAGACTTTCCAGTAAAGTGACGATATAAAACGTTAAAAACAACACCAGCAGGCCCTTGGTGATACCGGTCACGACCGGCGGCAATGCGGAATAAGTGAACAGGGCGGCGAGCAGGGCGTTGACCAGGAAGATATTATATAATCGAAACATTGTCCTTTCCTCGCGCTTCAGGGGTTTCAGATATATTACTAAAACGGTAAACAAAGCATCAGCTGTGCCAATGGGATATATTCAAGGCATATCAACAGGTTGTAAAGTCAAGCGGCTCAAATATTAAAAGTCATCACGTCATTTGGCAAAAAGAGAGGGGCGATCAAAACGTCAAATCGCTGAAAGATGCGTGGACCAGAAACAAAAACATCCGTTTTTTTGTGGCCTTGTCGAAGCCCGAGGTGTTCTTGACGGGGAACTTGAATTCACAGACACAATCATATCGGTGCATGGCTTTGACCCGGGCTTTCGAGCACAGCGTGGTCGCGGCCTCTGGTCTCGGCCCCGAAGTCGATTTGACCTGTGTCACCATTGATTGCACGGATTGACGAGCATCTGTCAAATAACAAGAGGCTGGATTGGCGACTGATGCTTCGTGCTCTTCCGGATACCGCGATGATCTTATCGCGCCTCGGTTAGCTGTTATACTGGTTGTCAAAGATGCCGCCTAACGCGATTTCCGGGTGCAGAGATGGGATATGTGTCGAACATGTCCTTTTGAGATGGTCCTTTACGCGTCGTCGTTGACATTAAGCTTGGCGACTCTCGATCAGTGATTGTCGCGATGGCGCAAAACTCCAAGCGACAGCGGGATTGAACCGATGCCCAACTTTTACTATGAATCGACGATTCAGGCCCCTGCGGCTCTGGTCTTTGAATGGCACCACGACCCGGCCGCCATCGAAAAGCTCACCCCGCCATGGGAACCTGTCAAGGTGGTGGGCACACCGGCCAGCATTGACGAGACCGGTTCCCGCACCACTCTGGAATTGAGCATGTTCGGTGTCATGCGCTTGTCCTGGGTGGCGGAACACCGCAATTACCAACCGGGCCATTCTTTTCAGGACATACAAATTAGTGGCCCTTTTACCAAGTGGTGCCATACCCATTCGGTCGAACCGCTCGGTGAGAACATCTGTCTGTATATTGATAGCATTGATTATCAATTGCCGCTCGGCAGGCTGGGAGAACTGTTTGGTGGATGGCTTGTCCGCCGAAAACTGAAAAAAATGTTTGCCTATCGTCATCATCGGGTTAAAGAGGAATGCGAAGGATTGGCCGCTGCTCGTGACGATGGCAACGGTGCGTCGGGCGGGATAAGAAAATAGCGGCGGTCGAGGGTATCGGAATGGTGGCAGGCTGGGTCAAGGATATGGCGTTTGCCGGCAACGATGGCTGGATAGTGGTGCTGGTGTTGCATGTGGCGACCACGCTGCTGATGGTCGGGTTGATCTGGCTGGTCCAAATCGTTCACTACCCGTTGTTTGCCCGGATTGGAGACAGCGGTTTTTGCGATTATCACAAGCGCCACACCCATCGGATTACCATCATCGTCGCGCCCCTTATGTTGCTGGAACTGGCCACCGGACTGTTGTTATGGCTCCGGATGCCGTTGCAGCCGGTCTGGCTTTTCAATACCATGGCTATGGCTGTGATCTGGGTTTCGACCGCTTTCTGGCAAGTGCCCTTGCACAAGCAACTGCCTCTGGCTGATGGCGCCGCCCGCCTCGCACTGATACGGCAACTGGTGGCCAGCAACTGGTTGCGGACGGCTTTTTGGAGCCTCCGAGGACTCCTGCTTTTCGTCTTGCTGCTGGAACTCCTCAAGCAAAGGTGAGATTGTTCAATCGCATCAACATCCTCTCTGTTTTGACACGCCCTTCGAAAGCGCAGGAGAGGGTCTGTCTACTCTTCAATTCTGATTGCCCCGGATAGGGCGTTCTCAACGGCCTTGAGCAGCATCTTGCTGCTCGTCGTGGCCCTGGTAATGGCATCCACCGCCGGACTTTGATTGTTCAAAACCCGGCTGAACGCGCCCTCGGCATAACGGGCGTAAGGCGAGGTGCGGTTTGAAACGGCGACAACCGCGACAATGGTTTTTTCTTTGACAGTAACATCCACCTCGTAGGTGAAGGACCCGTCGCTGGCGACACCACGGTAGACACCATCGCGGATAAAAGCCGGTTCAACATGGCTGATCTGCATCTGCCGAAAGCTGCGCAGCTGGGCCGATGCCATGCAGATTGCAGCCACGGCCCCTGCCGCCAGCAGCAGAATGACCACGCGGGTGATGATGGTCGCGCGCCGCGATGGCGGCCTTGTCTGCAACTGACCGAAGGGTTTGAACACTGAGAGTCCCACCAGGATCACACCGAGGCCGATCACAACACACGCCATGGTGAAGGACTGGCGGAACAAAGAACTGTACCGTTCACCTGCATCGGGGATCGAGTAAAGACCATCCGACAGGGCTGCCATCCCGTCCACGGCCGGG
This sequence comes from Desulfuromonadales bacterium, assembly GCA_040882925.1. Lineage (GTDB taxonomy): Bacteria > Desulfobacterota > Desulfuromonadia > Desulfuromonadales > BM103 > JAFDBW01. The sequence continues at coordinate 9,262 of JBFLJZ010000063.1, read as the reverse complement.
ATCAGCCAGATGGCGCTGCACAGCACCATCAGGGTCAGGGCTACCCATTTGAGGACGATCCAGGTGTGCCGGAAAAACCCCCAGGAGCTGAACAGGGAGAACATGATAAACGTGGCCAATAAACCGTAGAGTGCCCACATGAACAGGCCGTTGACCAAGGTCGCCTGGAACAGGTCCGCAGTCAGGTGGTCGAGGTTGTCCCCCCGCGTGTACATGAGCCGGAGGCTCGCAAGCACCCCGGCGGCGGCACCCATGACAAGTCCCAGGCAGATGAGATGCAAGGCGGTGATGATTTTTAAAGCCTTCGGCGGCAGATTGGCGGCCAGTCCATCAGCGGGCATGAGACCATCTCCTTTCAGACCCGAGCGGGGTTATGCTATTGCTCATCCTATCAGGACCTGATAGTTCAATCCACGCTGCTGTCAACATCGTCTTAAACGTTACGCTTGCGGGTGAAAAAATTTGCTTATCCGCTGCCCGGTGTTTAGAATCGAGATGTAGCTATCCTCTTCCCTTGGAGTCATCCAGACAAAACAGGCCAGGCGCAGCCCTTCGGAAGGGGTCTGAAGCCTTGGCATGGAGGTGTACGATGAGAAGAAAACTGGTTTTCGTTTTGGCCGCCGCGCTCATCCTGGCGGCCTCGCCGGTGCTGGCCCTGTCCGTGGGCGACCAGGCGCCGGATTTCACGGCACAGACCAACCAGGGTGAGGTGTCGCTGGCCGATTACCTGGGGGAAAAAAACGTTATCCTGACGTTTTATTTCGCCATTTACACCCCTGCCTGAAAAACCACAACGCTGGGCTTTCAAAGGGACATGGCGGCCCTGGAAGCCCTCAATACCCAGGTCATGGGTATCAGTGGAGACAGCATGGACACGGTCAAGCGCTTCGCCGCTGAGTTTGGCATCACCTACCCCCTGGTCAGTGACCAGGGTGGTACGATCAAGAAACTCTATTCCGGAGAACGCATCAACTACCTGATCGACAAGACCGGGACGATCCGCCTGATCGTCAGAGGGGTGCCGGACAACCGCCTGATTATCGACAAGATCAAAGCCCTCGGTCTGCATAAGTAAACAGGCAAAACGGGGAGGCCTCAAGTTTACTATAATCACTCTTCCCAGCAAATATTAGCCCCTTCCCAATTCACCGGGTTGGGGCTTTTATTATAGCTATTGCTGCAACTCGTTCTCGAATGACCTAAGCACATTTAAACATCATACTTCTGAATCTGCCGACGTTTTCGTTGTTTTTGCACCAACACACCATGTGAACAGGACGCGTTGTTGACGACTGGCTTTAAGTCTGGCCGTCCTGATCCAACAGATGCTGCCCCAGCCAGTGCCTGGCAAACTGCAGCGCGGTGCGCCCGCAGCGCTTGCTCTTGTCATGGGACCACTGGACCGCCGCCTGGGCCAGTTCGTCACTCCATTGCGGCTCGATGCCGTGTTCGGCACAGAGTCTGGCGATGGTTTTTTCGACAATCTCGAGGTAAAGGCTCTGTTTGAGCACGTAGAAAGACACCCAGAGGCCAAACCGGTCGGACAGGGAGATCTTTTCTTCAACCGCTTCACCGTGGTGTATCTCGTTGTGGACCATTTTAGCGCCGAGGTTGTCGGTGTGAAACTCCGGCAGAAGGTGGCGTCGGTTGGAGGTCACATAAATCAGAACGTTTTTCGGCGAAGCGTAGACCGAGCCATCCAGGACACTTTTCAGGATCTTGTAGCCGGGGTCGTCCGGTTCGAAGGAGAGGTCATCGCAGAGAATGATGTAGCGGTAGGGCTGTTTGCCGACCTGGGCAAAAATATCGGACAGGAAATCCAGGTCATGTTTATCGATCTGGATGATGCGCAGGCCTTCGCTGGCGTACTTGTTCAGCAGGGCTCTCACCAGCGACGATTTGCCGGTCCCCCGCGATCCCCAGAGCAGTGCGTTGTTGGCCGGAAAGCCGCGCAGAAACTGGCAGGTGTTGCGCTCGAGGAGCTCTTTCTGCCGGTCGATACCGACCAGCTCGGTCAAGGTGGTCTTCTCGATATTTTCAATCGGTTCCAGATAGCCGGCAAAGGAGTGACGACGCCAGTTGGCTGCGGTTGTTTTGCCCCAGTCGATCGGCTCAACGGCTTGCGGCAGAAGTTGCTCCACGGCTGACAGGACACGCTCGAGTTGCTCAATGACTTCAGGTTTCAGATTCATATCCTATCCTCTGGTCAGGGAGAAGTGCCGCTTTGCACAGAATTGCCTGACCCATTGCCACGCCGCAGCGAAATCAGCCGGCGCAGTCGCGTCAGTTGGCCTTTCTCATCTTCGTCATCACGCAACAGGTTGCGCACCTGCTTGGCGGCGGCAATCTCTCTGCTGGTTGCATAGGCTTCGATGTTCTGCTCCATCTCTTTGAGATGGTAGAGGTAGTTGACCATAAAGCCGCACGATTCGCGCATCCCCTTGGCGGAAATATCACCCAGCCAGTCGATGCGTTCGATTCTGGCGCCGTTGCCGAGATGAAAGCGGGCGACCGGGTCGAGTGGGGCCTGGTCCTTGTCGCGATGCTCGTGCAGGTAACGGGCGCAGAGTGAAAGCAAAGGGTCTTTCAGGATGGCCGTCACGTCCTGGTTTTGCCACCAGTCCGGGGTATTGAGGACCGCATCCAGTTCCGTGGCGGTACCGAGCAGGCGGGCCGCTTCATCGATGGCGTCCAGCATCGGGTCCCGTGTCTCGCCCGACCTGGCGGCCTCGATATAAGTTGTCAGCCAGCGCCGAAAACCCGGCAATGGTGACAGGGTGGAAAAAGTTTTCAGATTCGGCAACTCCTGGCTCAGGCTGGTGACAACCTGCTTGATCAGGAATGGGCCGAAGCTGATCCCCTGCAGTCCCTTCTGGGTGTTGGAAATCGAATAAAAGATCGCGGTGTCGGCTTCCCGGGGGTCTGTATCCGGGGCGCTTTCATCGAGCAGTTCCTGAATGCTGGTAGCCAGCCCCTCGACCAGGGCGACCTCAATGAAAATCAAGGGTTCATCGGACATGCCGGGATGAAAGAACGCATAACAGCGGCGATCCGATTCGAGGCGGTTATGCAGGTCGTTCCAGGAGCTGATGGCGTGAACGGCCTCGTAAGCCATGAGTTTCTCCAGCAGTGCCGCGGGGCTTTGCCAGGTGATGCGTTCAATCGAAAGAAAACCGATATCGAACCAGGAAATCAGCAACTCTTTGAGGTCGCGATCAAAAGCGGCGAATTTCGGCTTGGTCGCGCGAAAAGCCAGCAGGTCGGCGCGCAGGTCGACCAGAAACTTGACCCCCTGGGGCAGCGCATTGAACTGGCGGAGCAGCCGCTGTTGAGGTGAAACCAGTGCCTCGCTCATCCGGCTGGCGGCCTGGCGGAAACTCTTGACATCTGACGAGGTCAACAGGTCCCGGGCCGTATCCTTGACCCGTTCCCGGTCGATGTTAAAATTGTCAACCAGGGTTTCGAGGAAATTCTTGCGTCCTGCATCGCTCAGGGTCAGGTAGAGTTCACCGAGCACCGCGGCCCGCTGACGGGCCGAGACTTCACCGCCGCGACCGGTCAGACAGTCCTGCATCAGGAGCTTGACCTTGTCTGCATCAGCGGGCGGCAGGTCGACATTGATCTTCGGCGGGCTGTTTTTGCCGGTGCCGAGAATTTCACTCCAGGCCCGCCTGATCTGTCCCCAGTCGAAAGAAAAACGTGAATTCATCTCTATACTCCATGCTTCAGGTCAGCCACCAGACGGCGAGATTGAGTAGGCCGATCAGGAAACCGAGGATAGCTCCGAACAGGTTGATGTATTTGAACTGTTCTTTCATGACTCCCATCAGCAGGCCTTCGACCTGCAGTATATCAAGCTGGTTGACCTTGTCTTCCACCATCCGGGCGATGTTGAGGGTTTCAATCAGCGGTGGCACTTCTTTCTGCAGGACCTCGCCAACCTGTTGATAAAGACTCTCTTCGAGTTCCTCGAGCACATCCGCCGGCAGCCGTTCCGCCAGGCGTCCGAGTGGACGACGGTAGACCAGGTCATCGATCTTGTCCTCGAGCAGCATGTCGATCGCCTGTGCCGCTTTGGCTGACCTGGCCAGTTTCAGGACCTGGTCGCCGAGCTCGGTCTGCAGTTTCTCGACCCCGTTTTCCGGGAGGTTCTCGTTCAGCAGACTGCGGAATGACCGGTCCTTGATCCGCTGCAGTGCCTGGTCGGCAAAGCCGAGCAGCAGCTCGGTCGTCCGCCGGCTCTGTACTGCAGCAACGGAGCGCTCGCTGAGATAGCGCCTGGCTCCGGCGACTTTTTCATAAGGTGCTTTTTCGAGGAAGCTGCTCAACGGTTTGTCCAGCAGGCTTTCCAGGCGCTCACGCAACATGCTGGCGACCTGCTGCTGGGTCTGTTCTTCACGCAACCAGCGGGAGACCTCTTCACCGGCCTTGTCAAGGAAACCCGGGATCTTGTTGTAGACCTGATCGAGGTTGATAAAGCCGGACAACAGTCCGGCCAATCCGCCAAGCGAGTCAAGAAAGGCATCGATTCCCTGCTTGGCTCTCTCGGCCAGGCGTTGACGGAAATCAGGGTCGTAGAGAAGCCCGCCGAAACGCTCCAGAAGCGGCGGCACTTCACGTTCAATCTGCTGCAGGAGGACTTCGACCAGGTCTTTTGGCAGCAGGTCGCGCAGGGCACGGTCACTCAACAGCAGCCGCTCGATCCGTTGATCGATGAAGCGCTCCACGGCCTGGGCGGTCTCGGCAGAATGCAGTATCGTGGTCAGTCGATTGTCGAGATGACTCTGCAACTCCTGGTAACGGGCGGGAGTCAGAAAGCTTTCCAGGTCCCGTGCCAGCAGAGCGTCACCTTTTTCAATGATGAAGCGTCGCAGCTGCGTTTCGAACTGGTCGCTGGCAAGGTAGCCGGTGACCAGCCGCAGGGCCTTCGAGCGCAGGGTCGCGACCAATTCACGAAAGCGCCGTTGGTAGTTGGCCGGAACCAGTGTGTCAAGGCTGCCGAGCTGACGATCGAGAAATGCGCCGAGCTTGTCGTTGACGGCGTTTTTCAGCTCCCGGTTGAACGCCGGCTTCTCCAGCGCCTGGCGGACATCGTCGGCGGTCAGCAGGTGTGAACCGACCATCTCGCCCATGCGTTGCGCCAGCTCACCGCGCTTGGCTGGAATAATGCCGGGAGTCAGCGGCAGGCGCATGCCGAGCAGGCGCCAGGGGCGCAACGGCCGGAACAGCATGCGGATGGCGATGTAGTTGGTAACATAGCCGATCAGCGCACCAAGCAGCGGCGGCACCAGGTAGGGGAGCCATGGCAGGTTGTCTAGCATGATTTTCTTTCTGTGCGTAGCATCGGCGCCTGTTATGATCCTTTACCGGCATCCTGCTTTCGGTTAAGATCCTCTTCGTTTCGAGGAGAAGAGCTCATGACTGACCATATGATCCGTATCCTGACTCTCGACGGCGCCGTGCGGGCCAGCGTCGCAGCAACCACTTTGCTGGTCGAAGAGTTGCGCCGTCGGCAGCAGACCGACCCCACCGCCACGGTTGCCATCGGTCGGCTGGCGACGGCCGCCGCGCTGATGGGCAGCCTCCTCAAGGGCGGGCAAAGGACCGGCCTCACGGTCGAGGGCAATGGCCCGCTGCAGAGGATTCAGGCCGAAACAGACGCCCATGGTCACGTCAGGGCGACTCTCAAGGTCGCTCATGCCGGCTTGCCGCCCCGTGCCGGCCGCTACGATGTCGCCGGTGCTGTCGGTCAAGCCGGGTTCCTGCACGTCGTCAAGGATCTGGACCTGAAGGAACCTTACCGCGGCATGGTGCGTTTGGTCAGCAGTGAAATTGCCGAAGACCTGGCTTACTATTTCACGACCTCGGAACAGACTCCGTCAAGCGTTGCGCTTGGTGTTGAATTGGGCAGGCAGGCCGAAGTCGTTGCCGCGGGCGGCTACCTGCTGCAATTGATGCCCGATGCCGACGACGCGGTCGCCGAGCGTCTCAGCGCACAGCTTGCCGAACTGCCGCCAACCACCACCATGCTTCGCCAGGGGCTGACCCCCGAAGCAATCGCCGGGCGTCTTCTCGAAGATTTCCCCTACCGGGTTCTCGGCAGCACGGAGCTTGAGTTCGCCTGCAACTGCAGTCAGCAGCAGATCCTCAGCCTGCTGCGTACCCTTGGTGTCGATGAGCTGGACCGTTTGATCGAGGAGGATGACGGAGCTGCCGTGACATGCGAGTACTGCAAAGAGGTCTACACGGTAACGGCTGATGTTTTACGGGAACTCAGGGCGAGGCTCTGAGCTTCAGCCGTCACAGCGCATGTCTTGTTCGCGCTCACTTGCCGTTGCCAGCTCTTGTCTTTTGTCATCTCATGCCGGTCAACTCATCGGCTGCCCGCCAGTCGCCTGAAAGGCCGGGTGCTGCGCCAGTCTTTCCAGCAGGAGCGTTGCCAGCCACCCGGTCAGAACGCCCGAAAATACCGTGAAGAAGAGGAACAGTGGAGCGATCTGCCAGATGGCCTCATGTTGTATGATCAGTAGCCGCGCCGCCAGAAGTTGCCCCAGGGCATGCCCTGCGGCGCCGGTCGCCGAAACCCCTATGGCACTTAAATACCGTCCGCAGCTGCGGTGCACGATTATCATAACAGATGTGGCGACGATTGCGCCGGTCAAAGCGAGCCAAAACCCGGGACTGAACAGTCTGCCAAGCAGCAGGGCGCCGATTCCGACCCGGGCCAAACTGACGGTCCAGGCCGCCCTGCCGTCATACAGGTAGAGAGCCGCCAGGGCCAGGGTATTTGCCAGTCCGAGGCGCAGCCACGGGACCGGCGACGGCAGGAGCGATTCGAGTATGTGCAGGCTCACGGCGATCGCGATGAACAGGGCGAGAAAAACCTGGCGACGTGCCCGGGCCAGTTTTTCCGGATCAACGGCTGAGCAGGTCATAAGGTGCATCCTCGCTGGCCGGGCCTTCGATCCGGACCATGATTCGGTTTGGTACACAGGCCAGCAGGTCCCCTGCACGCTTGGCCGGACCCATGGCAATACAGATTTTGCGCGGGCAGGGTGAACCGGTCACATAGGCCCCTTGTTCATCGATCACCAGATGCGTTTTGCCGAGCGGTCCATCCAAATCAATTGAGTGGGTCTGGCCAAGATCCGCGACGAAGCAGGTTTGGCCCCCTGAAGTGACGACTACGCGCGTCCCGGTTGGCGCAACCGCCAGCCAGGCTATCCCGACCAGGGCGATGCCCAGCAGCATCAGGATGATCAGCCAGTCCCCTTTGGTCATGATCTGCCATGGGGTTTTCATGGTGTGCCCTGGTAAGCCGCCCAGCCCGGGCTGGGATGCAGCGATCCGTCGGCAGCGACAATCAATCCTTCCGCATTGGGGTAGTCTGCCAGCAGTTCCAGCCCTTCTTGCGGGCCAAGGACAAAGATTGCCGTCGCCAGGGCATCGCCGAGGGCGACGCTGTCGGTAATCACCGTGGCGCTTTGGCAGCCGCGAGCCGGCAAGCCGGTTTTCGGGTTGTATATGTGGTGATAGCGTTGCCCATCCTGCTCGAAGAAGCGCTCGTAATCGCCTGAGGTGACCACGGCCCTGTCGCGAACCTGCACGGTTGCCAAAATCCCGCCCTGCTTGCGAGGGTGCTGGATGCCGATGCGCCAGGGGTGTTCCGGATGCTGGCCGAGCAGATACATGTCGCCACCGGCATTCACGGCAGCATCGGTGATGGCATGTTGTTTCAGCACACCGATCGCCCGGTCGACAATATAGCCTTTGGCGACCCCGCCGAGGTCGACCATCAGCTGCGGGCTTCGTTTGATGAGATTTCGTCCGTTCAGTTCGAGAGATCGGGGCCCTATCCCCGCTATGGCCCGTTCTATGGCGGCGTGCTCGGGAACCACCGGACTCTCGTCGTCGAGGCGCCAGAGGGTTTTCAGGCGACCGAGCGTCAGATCGAAGGCTCCGTTGCTGCGTCGGGCGACATCGAGACCGAGGGCAATCACTTCGGCGGTGTCCGGGGCCACCCTGCCGCCCTTGTCGCTTTGCGACAGGCGGGTAACGTCGCTGTCCTGGTAGTGTCTGCTGAGCAGCCGGTCAAGTCTTGCCATTTCGGCAAAAGCATCGTCAATGGCGGCTTCGAGCTGGCCACGGCTTTCTCCCGAGGCGACAATCTCGACAATCGTGCCCATCATTAACTGGCTGCGGCGAAGCTGTTCCGTGTCCGTGGAGCGCGCACGAAGCCACCCCAGTGCCAACAGGAGAAAAATCAGGCCGATGATCAGAGGTCGATTCCAGGACAAGGTCAGCTCTCGCAGATTTCACCGATCAAATCGTATTCGGACGAGTCGGTGATCTTCAGGTTGACGATATCACCGACATCGGCCTGGCCGGCGGTGATATAGACTTGGCCGTCGACGTCCGGCGCCTGGCGCACGCTGCGACCGCGCAGCAGCAGTTCGGTCTCTTCACTGTAGCCTTCCACGAGGGTCGGTTCGATGCGGCCTTTAAGGGCCAGGTTCTTTCTGAAAGACACCCTCGCCTGGGCCTTCATCAGGCGCTTGACGCGCGCCTGCTTGGTGCGTTCCGGCACCTGCTTGTCGAGCTGTGCGGCAGGCGTGCCTTCTTCCCGGGAATACCGGAACGCGCCGAGCCGTTCAAAATGACCTTCTTCGACAAAGGCCAGCAGCTTGCGAAACTGGGCGTCGGACTCACCGGGGAAGCCGACGATCAACGAGGTCCGCAGGGTCATGTCCGGGATGCGAGTGCGGATACGTTTGAGCAGGGAGCGGATGTCGGATGCGTCGACCCGTCGGTTCATGGCCGCCAGGATCTGGTCATCTATATGCTGGATCGGCAGGTCGAGGTAGTTGCAGATTTTCTCTTCTGCGGCGATCAGGTCGAGCAGTTCATCGGTGATACCGTCCGGATAGGCATACAAGAGTCTCAGCCAGACCAGACCTTCGACCTTGACCAGCTCTCTGAGCAGAACGGGCAGCTCCGGGCCGCTGTCGCGCTCGGCGCCGAAAGCAGTGACATCCTGGGCAATCAGGTTGATTTCCTTGACACTGCTGTCAACCAGCCGCCTTGTTTCGGCGACAACCGACTCGATGGTTCGTGAGCGCAAGGTGCCGCGGATACTCGGGATAACGCAGTACGAGCAATGGTTGCCACAGCCTTCGGCGATCTTGACATAGGCGGAGTAGTGGGGCGAAGAGGTCACTCTGGGAGTGGTGTGGTCGTAAAGGTAGTCGGGCAGGCCGATCTC
>JBFLJZ010000330.1:0-3951 GCA_040882925.1 Desulfuromonadales bacterium | reverse complement strand
TCGGCCAGCTCCAGTTCGTCGCGCAGGTCGCCGTCGCGCATCTCGCACATGCGCATCACGACGACGTTGAAGCCATTGGCCTCGAGCTCTTCGCGTATCGTCTCCGCCATGGTGTGCGTATTGCCGTGCGAAGAAAGCGTCAGCATCAGGGCCCGCGGGTTTGGTTGCTGCGGCGGTGCGGCCGACAAGCGCTTGTAGGCACCGACCACGGCTTTCGGATCGATTCGGCGGATCGGGCCATGGGAAGGGCAGATCATCTTCAGCTCGAGTTTGTCGACCTTGGCGACGGCATCGCGCACCTTGTCCTTGAACGGACGCATGATGCAGTCGAAGTAGAAGTAGAAATCCTTGGAAAAATCAGGGATTTCATCATCAAACAGCTTGCGCGCACAGTAGTGGGCACCGAACGCGTCACAGGGGAACAGGATCGCTTCCTCGACCAGGTAGGTAAAGATGGTATCCGGCCAGTGCAGGTAGGGCGCCAGGATGAAGCGCAGGGTCAGGCCGCCGAGATCAAGCTCTTCGCCATCACTGACCACGTGCGCATTGAACGGACAGTTCAGCAGCTGACCGAGAAAATTCTGCGAAGGGCGACTACAGTAAACCGGCAGTTCCGGGCGCATCTCGAGCAGCCTGCCGAGAGCCCCGGAATGGTCGGGTTCGGTATGGCTGACCACCACCAGGTCGATCTGGTCCAGGCCGATGGCGGCATCAATCTTTTCGAGGAATTCCTCTGTAAAAGGCGCCTTGACAGTATCGATCAGTGCGGTTTTCTCCTGTCCGCGCACTACGTAGGAATTATAAGTTGTGCCGTTGTGGGTCGGGAAAAGTTCATCAAAAATCTCCAGCTCGGGATGCCGCACCCCGACCCAGGAGACCTTGTCTGTAACTTGCTGGTATTGCTCCATAACTTGTATCGCCTTTCCTTTTCGATATTGATCCCTCTATAATGACCGTATGATTCACTGTCTTAAGATAATACAACCTGGCCATCCTGGCAACCATGCTACAAAAGCTTGCGGCAGGTTTTTATGAGCTTTTTCGCAAGTCGTCAGAAAGGTATCAGCAGACGCCGGTTTTTGTCCCTCGGAGCGGCCGGACTGACTGGCGCTTTGCTGGCAGATATGGTCTGGTATGAGCCGCAGGCACTGCAGGTCGAGCGCAGTTCGATTGCCTCTCCTTTGCCTGGCGACCGGATCCGCATGGTCCAGGTTAGCGACCTGCATTTGAGCAGCTTCAACCGTTATTTCAAGGCTGTCGCAGACAAGGTCGCCGGGCTTGAACCTGACCTGATCGTCCTGACCGGAGACTACCTCGAAGAAGAAAGAAACATCCGGGGGGTCCTGAGCTTTCTCAAACAGCTGCATGCTCCGCATGGCATCTATGCCGTGCAGGGGAACTGGGAATACTGGTCAAGGCTGGAAGGAGAAAACCTGCGCAGGCATTTCGCCGGCGCGGGGGTCAAACTGCTGATCAACGAACGCGAAGACCTTGAGATCAGGGGGCGCTCCCTGTCGATTTACGGTATGGACTTTCCCTCGGCAACCGACTCCCTGCTCCGACTGCAGCAGGAGATCGATCCCCGACGGTTCAACCTGCTGTTATCTCATGTTCCGGCTTTCGCCCATCAGCAGCTCAGCGAACACATCAATCTGGTCCTGTGCGGCCACACCCATGGCGGACAGATCCGGTTGCCATACCTGCCGCCATTTTATCTGCCACGCTATTCGGGACGGTTCGTCGCCGGCTTTTACCAGGTCAGTGAACATCAGGTGCCGCTGTATGTCAGCCGCGGTGTCGGCACCAGCGTCCTGCCGCTGCGGCTCCTTTGTCGTCCCGAGATCGGCCTGTTCGAACTGGGCCGCCAGGCCGCCTGAGGAGTCAGACCGTAGCCAGCACCCCCTGCAGCCTCTGCAGCTCCTTAACCAGCTGGCCGAAGCCTTCACCAGTCAGGCTCTGGGCGCCGTCACAAAGGGCCTTGTCCGGGTCCGGGTGGACCTCGACCATAATGCCGTGCGCCCCGACCACGATCGCGGCTTTGGCCATCGGTGCGACCAGACTGCGACGCCCGGTCGCATGGCTCGGATCGACGACGATCGGCAGATGGCTGAGTTCACGGATCAGGGGCACGATGCTGAGATCGAGGGTGTTGCGGGTCGCTTTTTCAAAAGTCCGTATGCCCCGTTCACAAAGGATGATCCGCGGGTTGCCTTCGGCCAGGATATATTCAGCGGCAGATAGAAATTCCTCGATGGTCGCGCTCATACCGCGCTTGAGCAGGACCGGGTGCCTGAGCTTGCCAACCTCTTTGAGGAGATCAAAGTTCTGCATGTTGCGGGCGCCAATCTGCAGCAGGTCGGCATATCGACAGACCGTTTCGAGCTGTTCGATGCGCATGACTTCGGTAACCACCGGCAAACCCTCGGCATCACCGGCCTGGCGCAGGAACTTCAGGCCTTCAACGCCGAGGCCCTGGAAAGTGTGCGGGCCGGTCCGCGGCTTGAAAGCGCCGCCGCGCAACATCTGTGCGCCATGCTTTTTCACCAGCCTCGCTGCAGCGAGCATCTGCTCTTCGCTTTCCACGGTACAGGGCCCGGCGATCAGCACCGGTGTCTGCCCGTCACCGAACTCGACACCGCCGGCTTCGACCACCGAAGCCTCCGGATGGAAATCGCGGGAAACCAGCTTGTAAGGCTTGCTGACGTGAATGACTTCGCGGACACCGGGAAGTTCGCGGATGGTTGTATCGTCGACGTAGCCCTGATTGCCAAGGACCCCGATGGCGGTTCTCAAGCTCCCCGGAATCGGCTCCGCGACCAGGCCCATGGCTTCTACAGCGTCCGTGACCGCATTGACCTGCTCGTCGGTTGCCGAGTGATGCATGACTATCAGCATGAGAATAACTCCCTGGGAAAAATGTGGCCCGGCAACTTGACAATTTTAAAGCTGCAGGGCCGCTCCTGCGCTAGATTACTTGGGCAACAGAACGATTTCAAGTCCTTTCCCTGTTTAGGCACTTGGCGAACAGACAGATCTTGGTTATGCTGTTGCGACAATTGACTCTTTACAACGGGGGCCCGATGTCTCGCAACCTGGCCATAATCAGCGGTTTCACCCTGATGATCCTGTCATGTCTGCCTTTGCGCGGCCTTGCTGATGACACCGCCTTGGCACGGAAACTCCTCAATTCCCAGGGGTGCAAAGCCTGTCATTCCCTGGAGGGGGATGGCGGCAAGGATGCCGAAAGCTTCGAAGAAATCCGCGATCGCCTGTCATGGGCGGAAATCAGATTGCAACTGGTCAACCAGGAGAGGATCCATGCCTATGGCAAAATGCCCGACTACAGTCACCTCTCCGACGCAGAGATAGAAGCCTTGATCTACTTCATAAAGCCTGTGCAATAACGGCACAGCCCTGACCTGCCGGCCCGCTATGACCCAACGCATCATCCAGATCCTGTCACCCAACTTTGTCGCCGACAGCAAGTTCGACAGCCCGCCGGACTGGGCGGCAATCTTCGGTAACAGCAACCCTCTTGCCCTTGAAATCGGCTGCGGAACCGGCCATTTTGTGCTGCAACAAGCGATCAGGCAGCCGCAGACAAACTTTATCGCCATCGACATTTACAACAAGGGTTGCCTGAAGACCTGTGCCAAGATTGATGCTGCGGGCCTGGACAATGTCCGAGTGGTCAGGGTTGAAGCGCGCTGGCTGCTGGCCAGCGGCCTGCCACCGGAAAGCCTGTCCGCGGTGTACATCAACTGCCCCGACCCCTGGCCGAAGAAAAGGCATCGGCGGCGGCGGCTGGTCAACCGTGACTTCCTTGAAACCCTGGCGCATTACCTCAAACCCGAGGGGGATCTCTACTTCAGTACCGACTTCGATGACTACGCCGAAGATGTCGCCGCACAGATTCACGGCCTCGCCGGTTATCGCAACATGCTGTCAACG
>JBFLJZ010000329.1:0-3948 GCA_040882925.1 Desulfuromonadales bacterium | reverse complement strand
CCAAGGATCGAACCCTGGTAGCCATAATTTTGTGGATTAAAGAGCTTACTGAATACCTCTATCAATAGTAAGCCGGTTTTCTTCTCAGAAGTCGTGATTTGTAAGAATAATTCCAAACCAAAACATGTTCATCATTATCGGAGTGGCCCTATTATAAGGAAGGTAGCAAAATGCCAATCCTGATGTGTTTTGTCCCTTAACCGTGCTAATGTATAACACTATTTTTATTTCTCAAATTTTTAGGACTTGAGGTGAACAAATATGAGATTTCTCAAAATAGGTTGTATCCTTTCTGTTCTGCTTGTTTTGTTCTCCGCAGAACTCTTTGCGATGACCGAAGAATCCACAATTGTTATGCCCGCTGGAGCCTTGAATGCTGCACAGATCGAGGGGCAGTTTAAAGGCAAGAGCGCGGTTGCAAAAGTCGCCGACAAGGAGCGGGCAGAGTTCTATTATTTTGCCGACGACGGCAGTGTGGTCGAAGTCAGGAACGGTTGGCAGAAGAGAGGTAAATGGTATGTCCGGGATGACGGCCGCCTTTGTATCGACTTGGGGGGTGAACATCGTGACTGCCGGATGATTATCAAGGAAGGCAAGGATTACCACCAATATGCAGCGAAACTAGATGGCAACCACCGCTATGAACAGACTTATTCCGATTTTCGCAACGGCAACCAGTTGCTTAAAATGTCGTCGGAACCCCTTTTGCCATTCGGCACGCTCAAGAAAAAAGAGGTCATCGAACTTTTTTCCGGGCGGACCGTTGAATCTGTGACCGCGAGCCAGTCACGTGTCAGCCATACCTACTACGCCCCGGACGGAGCTGTCGAGCAGGTCAGGAACGGTGCCAAGAGATATGGCAAGTGGTGGGTCAGAAGCGACGCGAGGATCTGCCTGCAGATGGAGGATCGAAGGGAAAAATGCCGTATAATGGTTAAAGAAGGAGACGAGTACAAGAAGTACATCGTCAAGAAGAACGGGCACCATCAGCACAGCGTTTCGTACCGGAAGTTTGCTCCGGGGAAGCAGTTCTGATCTGCGAAATATTAGCGAGGGCCCGGCCGGTCTTCCGATCGGGCCTTTTTAGTTCATTTGTCCTCAAATAGAAAGTCAAAGACCTGCTCGGCAAAAGGGGGATGACCCATGTAGCTTTCGTAGGCATGACTTGCATTCGGAATCGTCTCCATGCGGAAATCGGCGGAGATATCATAGGAGCGGGCAAGATTGCGGTTTGCATTGATCCAGCGCTCGGCACGTTCGATGCGGTTTAACCCCTGAAAAGAGTCGATTTCACGATCTCTGTTCAAATCCTTGTCGCGCAGGTCATCTTCCTCTCCCACCAGAACCAGCGTCGGTATCTGCAGGAATTTCTCCAGGGAGAATTTCAGCTTTGGCCAGTCACTGGTCGGTTTCAACCCATACGGGTATTTCCGGTCAGGGTCAGGAAAAGTGTACCAGCCCGGAGCCGCAAGCACCATCCTGGCAACACGCTTCGGATAGAACATAGCGTACCGATGAAGGAACTGGCCTCCTCCGGAGAAACCGAACAGTTTCATGGGCGCTGGTGAAACCCCGAGCCATTCGTGAACATCCTGCAGGATATGGTTGAATGCCATGTCGGCGCGTTCCTGCTGAACGTTGGTGCCGAGCCGCTGATAACGCGGGAAATGTTCCTTGATGAAAAGTGGCCCGACGAGAACCGTTTCGTGTCGTTCCGCCTGGGCGACAAAGCCCTGGACATGCTCTGCGGCATTTCTCGATATGCCGTGGATGGTATAGAGAATTTTACCGTCATTCCGGTATGACTCGGGAATGTAAACAAAATACTCCAGCTGCGACATGCCGTCGATGGTACGGTGATGAATAGATCCACGTTGAAATTCGATAGTCATAGGTTTCTTGCCTTTACAGGTTGTTCGTTTTTGCTGGCATCTGCACCGAAGCAGGTGTTTTCATAGTGATCGTGTCCAGTTTACCGTCTTTCAGGTGCCAGCAATGATCCGCCATGGCGAGGCGATCTTCGAAGCGACTGACCATTAGGACTGTTCCGGTGAAGTCGTTCAGCACGTCTTCGAGCACTATGATTGCCTGATGGTCGAGGTTAGCGTCGATCTCGTCAATAATCAGGATCGATGGTTGTCCGAGAATGGCCCTGGCCAGAGCCAGCTTGTGACGTTGCCCCAGAGACAGGTTGACGCCGCCTTCCTTGATACGGAAATCTTCACCGCCCGGCAACTGTTGGAGAAGAGAGTCGATCTTGCAGAGTTTGCGAACCCTTGCCAGTTCTTCGGCCGAGGCATCTGGCCTGCGGTAATGCAAATTGTATCTGATCGATCCCTTGAACAGGGGCAGGTCCGGGCTGACGATGCCGATTGCCTCGCGGACCGATGCCAGGTTGCAACGCCGGATATCCTGCCCATCGATGAAAACCTTGCCGCGATCAGGATCGACCAGCCTGGCAATCACCTGCAGCAGAGTTGACTTTCCGGCACCGTTATCACCGATGATAGCCAGCTTGGAGCCGCCCGGAATGGTGCCGCTGACACGACGGAGAACACCGCGCAACCTGATCCCCTGCAGCTTAATTTCGCCCTTGCTGACCTGTAGCGGCGGTAGTTTCGAGGAGCGACCCCGCAACGGAGTCGTATCCATGAACTCGATGATTTTCTTTTTCGAGACACGGTAAGCCTGTAAATATTCGTGAACGCGACCAAGATCGCGGAAGGCGTTGGAGAGAAAACCAACCACGGCCATTGCCGCAACCACGTTGCCGGCAGTTGTCTGCTCACGAAAGACCTCGAGGGCGCCGACCGAGAGAATTGCCGCCATGGACACGGCCGTAGCTCCTTCGTTGATAATTCGCATCGCCGCGGAAGCCGATGCACTGTTGATCATCGCTTCGCTCAAACGGGCACTGTGTTTCTTGAAGCGTTTGCGTTCTCGTAAACGCTGATTGAATGCCTGGATGACGATGTAGGAACGAATTTTTTCATTGATATTGCCGGCCAGGTGTCCACGGCGTCGGCGTGCTTCGGTAATAACCTGGTGGATATGAGGACCCATCCTTAGATTCAGACCAAGGCCGAGCGACAGGATGAAAATCGCAGAGATGGCCAGGTAAAGGTCGATGAATGCCAGAACGCCAATCGAAATGATCGTCACAATCGCGGAGACGACGATCCTCGCCAGGCCGAGACTGATCCAGCGTCGAATTGCAGAAAGATCACCGACAAAACGGAGCATTGAAGCCCCTGTCGAACGGCCGCTCAAGGCCCGGGGAGCAAACCTGCTCATGCGATCGAAGACGGCAATCCTGACCTCGTGGATATATGCCTGGCCCAAACGCTCGGCGTCGATTCGTTCGATATAGCGCAACCAGGCGGCGAACCCTGTGCTGGCGAGGAGGCCGAGAGCGAAGAAAACGATCTCCCAGACCTGGGTGAACTCGAACATGTGCACTTCCGGATCATCGAATTCCGGGTTCAATAGCACATCGAAAGCGTGTCTGACCAGAAGCATCGATGCAATGATGGCTGCGGCCTGAAGGGTGCCGTTGCCGACAAGTCGCAGGAACAGCCAGCGCCTCGCATGAGAAAAAATGTCGGGCAGTCTGCTCATCAGGAATCCTTTTCGGCGGACGCCATCCGGTTGCGTCGCCTGAATTCCAGGCATCCATATATGTAGCTGGAGACATTTGGCTTTGCCAGTGCGCCGGTATGGTAGACCGGTAGGCCGCAAATATCCTCAGCCTCTCGCCGGGCCAGAGGGGATGAAGTCAGAACACCGGTGATCGCGAATACCGGAAGCTGGCGCGCTGTCAGCCATGAGATACCGGCCTGGGCTCCCAAGGCATCGTTGGCGGCAAAGATGATACCATCGATCCAGTCTGTGAAAGCTGGTGTTGCAAAGAGGCGGGCCGTTTCGCGTTGCAACAGACCGTCTGCAACT
>JBFLJZ010000062.1:0-7403 GCA_040882925.1 Desulfuromonadales bacterium | reverse complement strand
TTTTTCAACCAGTCGTTCGAATGCCGTGCGGTTCACATGAATCTCCGGGATGGGACGGATGGTGTGAATCTGGGGTCAGCATACCAATTCTAATGGCTTGGTGACATTCTTTTACATGATTCGGCGGCAGGCCAAGGTAAGTCTTCAGAACGACCTTCCTTTCTCAGCGCCTTAATTATCGTTGCGAAACCCTCTCTCTTTGTTAGCATGATGAGAGTCCGCTACAGTTTCACCGCAGACGGGCGAGGGAAGAGAAATGGCTCTCCATCCGCATGACATGGACGTGGCCTCTGTCTGTTATGTCCCTCTAAACGGTTGCATTTTCTACCAGGTGTTGATCGAGGATCTTGCCGATGAAATATTTGTTCGTTCTTACGATAAGTCTGCAGATGCTTTTGGCGTCGCGGCCCTGCTTTGCTGCAGACGAGGTCTTCATAACGAATTTTCCGGAAAAAGTGATCACGCAGGATGTCAATTCTATCCCCAATACGGCCCTGATAAAGTTCGAGGATATCGAAGTTGGCACCTTGACCAGTATGGAAGTTATCGACCTGTCGCCAAAATTCCTGCTCGATACGGATGGCTATACCAAGGCCAATGTGAGCTTGTTCGGATTTCCCAAAGCGAAGGATTTTGCCGATTGTCAGGTCGGTGTTGTCTTGCTGCCCAATCAAGAATCAATATGGAGAGCATGGAAGGTCGACCGGGCCATGGTTCTATCGAAAGAACTCAGGACCACAGTGACCGATAAAAGCAAATACTTTCAGGGACAGATCGAGATCGACATCCATTTCCCCAGTTATATGGTTGGCTTTTTCAACACCTGCGCGACCAATGTCGAAGTCAATATGTACTCTTATCTGAAGTAAACCTGCAGTCGGTGACACGCAAAAAAGAGTGTTTCTTTTGCGTGTCACCGATGTTTAAACCAGGAACAATGTCGGGGCCTTCGGACTGCTGCAGTTCTGTAGCAACATCGCCCGTCTCTCTTCAATGCGCGGATGATTGAAAGGCCGTGCATCCACTGTGCAGATCTTGACGCATGCACAGCACATCACGCAATCTGCGGCATGGGTCAAAACGGTGTCTGCAACGTCGATCACACCGGTCGGGCAAACCGCGGCGCACTTGCCGCACAAAGTGCATCTGTCATGGTCGGTTTCCGGTGCAACACCACCCAGGGGGAAACGTTCCCGGTACGGCATGTTGCCGTCAATCCTTGGCAGGGAAAGATCGTTGTTGCACAGTTTTGCTGCGACGTCTCGACCGAACTGTTTCGCAATGGCCAGATCCTCAGCGTTGGGTCGACCGGCGGCGATCGGCCGTGCCGGAATCGAGTAGGAGTGTTCGCCGATAAAAGCCGCTGCAGCGACCACTTGGAATCCCTGCTTTGTGACAACATCTCGCAGCTCGACCAGGGCGTCTTCGAATTCGCGGTTGCCGTACAGCGCAACCAGGATGCAGGGCAGCGCTTGCGCGGAGATAGCAACGAAACGCTGCAGGCAAAGCTCCGGCACCCGGCCGGCATAGACCGGGACGCCAAAGATAACCACGCCTTCGGTGAGAGTCGTTGCCAGGAGGTCACCCGGGAGGGTAACATCGTAATGGATGATTTGTTTTGCAGAAAGGCCTTTGGCGATCTGTACACAGGTTGTTCGTGTGGTGCCGGTCGGCGAGAAATATACGAGGTGTGCTGTCTCTGGCATAACTGTCTCCTGGTCGAATATACCCTCCGCACCCTTCAGTATAAGGTGTCGGCGGAACATAATCTGATTATACCTGTTGCATAGGGGCCGCACAATTTATATCCCTTTTGCGTGCCCTCGAGCACGAAGCTATAGTCTCACAGTCATTTTTTTTGCAAAGATCCGCTGTGACTTATGCATCTGCGGCATTTATAATTAGTTGTCCCCATTGAATTTCTAGGAAACTTCCTGATGGCTGTTGGTGATAATCATGTCAGAACTCAATGAGTTGATAGAACGAATCAATGCTTTCGCTGCCGAACGGGATTGGGACCAGTATCACTCGCCGAAAAATCTATCCATGGCCCTGATTGTCGAGGCTGCGGAACTGGTCGAACACTTCCAGTGGCTCACCGAAGAACAGAGCGACACATTGCCGCAAGACAAGCTGGCGGAAATCCGTCTGGAGCTTGCCGACATTTTTGTTTACCTGCTGCGCATGTCAGACAGGTTGGGGGTCGATCTGGTGCATGCCGCCCACCAGAAGATAACGCTGAATGAAGAAAAATATCCTGCCGAGCAGGTCAGGGGCTCGTCAAAAAAATACCATGAATACAAGGCTAAGCGTTAGGATAGCTGGAAATAGAGTGAGCTTTTCAGGCCAATCATTGAAGGTGACAGGCGGGCCGCAAGCCGCCGGTTTTTTGGAGCCAGAGTTCACAACAGTGAGTTCTTGGGACAGAAAAAAGGTGTGTGTTGCGTGGCGCTTGACCTTGCCTGTAGCGGGCAGTAATCTATAACAATCAGACATTGTCTTCATCTCCGCACGTCGGGCCCAGAGAAAGCCACCCATGCCCATCCTGCACGTCGAATCACTGCGCAAAACCTACGGCTCGCTGAACGCTGTTGACGGCATCTCCTTCGCCGTGCAGCCGGGCGAGTGCTTTGGCCTGCTCGGGCCGAACGGCGCCGGCAAGACCACCACCATTCGCATGCTCTACGGCTACACGCCGCGGGATGCCGGGCGCCTGGAGTTGTTCGGCCTCGATATCGACCAGCACCTGCGTGACATCAAGCGCCGCATCGGCATCTGCCAGCAGGAAGACTCCCTTGATCCGGACCTGAGCGTGCGCGATAACCTGATCGGCTACGCGCGCTATTTCTCGATCCCCCGCCGGGAAGCGCAGCAGAGCGCCGATCAGCTGCTGGAATTCTTTGCCCTGCAAGGCCGCGCCAAGAACAAGATCATGACCCTGTCCGGCGGCTTGAAGCGCCGCCTGATGCTGGCCCGCGCCCTGGTCAACCAGCCGGAATTCTTGATCCTCGATGAACCGACCACCGGCCTCGACCCGCAGAGCCGGCAGCTGCTCTGGCAAAAACTTGCCGAATTGAAGGGCAGGGGGCTGACGATCCTGCTGACCACCCATTACATGGAAGAGGCCGAACGCCTGTGCGATCGTCTGGTGATTGTCGATCACGGCCGTATCCTCGTTGAAGGCCAGCCGCGGGCACTGGTGCGTGAACATGTCGGACACACGGTGCTGGAGATTGCCGATCCGGACGCCGCGGTGCGCGAGTTCCTGTCCGGGCAGTCCTGCCGGATGGAAGATCTCGACCGGCGCCTGCTGGTCTACCTTGACGACGGTGACGAGCTGTTCCTCAAATTGACCCGCGAGGTTCGCGCCGAAGGCTGTACACTGCGCCCGGCAAGCCTGGAAGACCTGTTTCTCAAACTGACCGGGCGGGAGTTGCGCGAATGAAGTGGCCCGACCCCGCCCAGATCAGTGCCCGCGCCTTGCGCGTCTGGCAGCGCAACTTCGGGATCTACAAGCAGAACTGGAAGATCTCCTTCGTGCCGCCGCTGCTCGAACCGCTGCTGTATATCCTGGCCTTCGGTGTTGGTCTGGCGGTGATGGTCGGTGAGATCAGTTACCACGGCGAGCAACTGAGCTACACGCAGTTCATCGCACCGGCACTGGTCTCCGTGGCGATCATGTACAATGCTTTTTTCGAAACCACCTACAACAGCTTCGTGCGCATGTACTACCAGAAAACTTTCGATGCCCTGTTGGCGACCCCATTGAACCTCGAAGAAGTGATCTTGGGCGAAATGCTCTGGGCCGCGACCAAGTCGATGATCGCCGCGACGCTGATGAGTGTTGTCGTCTCGCTGTGCGGCTTTTTCACGTTTCCAGGAGCGCTGCTGGTGATCCCGCTGGCGGCGCTCGGCGGCTTGCTGTTTGCCGGCCTGGGGATGATCTGCACCGCCCTGGTGCCGGGGATCGAAACCTTCAACCTGCCGATCTTTCTCGGCATTACGCCGATGTTCCTGTTCAGTGGCACCTTCTTCCCGCTGCAGAACCTGCCGGGCTGGGCACAGCAATTGGCGCAACTGCTGCCCCTGACCCACCTGGTCAAGCTGGTGCGCGGCTGCAGCCTGCAGCTTTGGAGCGGCGACCTCTGGCTGAGCCTGCTCTACCTGCTGGTTGGCGTGCTGTTGCTGCTACCGCTGGCGATTGCCCTGATGGTGCGCCGCATCGTTGTTTGAACTTGAGTCGGGCGACATTTAAAAACTCAGTGTCCCTGCAGGCGGCTAAGATAGTTTTGTGAGACTATAGCCTACGCTTCCCCCGCAGGAACCGAGGCTCTTTTGAGCCTCTCCATTCGTGGCGGATTGAATCCTTTGTCATGTTTTTTAACTTTTCCCTTATAGGCCACACAGCAAGGTCAGGCCCTTTGACACAGGGCCGGATTCCCCTTACAGTAGGGTCTTGACTTCACGGAAACCTGGCAAAGGAGATGCCCTCCGCAAGGAGAAAGGCGTTTTGCTTACTTTTGTCGCCGCATGGACAAAAGTAAGGCGTCGGGCGGGATGCGACCCGCCGGTTTTGATTTTAAGACTTTAAAGAGAAAGAATCAGGGCAACAGATTAACCACTGTTGCCCTAAGAATCATAGAAGCTCCACCGGTAAGATGTAAGATCAAATCCCAGACCAAGTGCAAGGTTTGTGACCAACCGGCAGGGGCACTTAAAGTTAAGTGTCCCTGTCATGTTCTTTATCACCACCCCGTCGCTGCTTCGTCAGCGAGCACCCTGGCCAGCTTGCTCTGCACCTGGTTGAGCCTCTCGCCGGTCAGCATGGCGATGTTGCGCATAAAAATGTAGGCCAGGTGGTAATTCGTCTCGAACAGCCTTTCGAGGGTGTTCCGGTCGATTTCGAGCAGGGTGGTTCTGCCCCGGCAGTAGCCTGAGAGCCGGTACTGGTAGGGCGGCACGATCGCCGACCAGCCGACGGCATGACCGGGTTTGAGGGAGGCGATGGTTGTGTCGGCATTGTCCCGCTGCTGCATCTCGTAGCGCAGCTCGATCCCTCCGCTGATGATCAGGTAAAGCTTGGTCGCATCGCTTTGTTCCATGAACAGGTTATCGCCGTCTTTGTAGCTTGCCTCCGTGCACTTGCGAAGAAAAGCGGCGGCTTCGTCCGGAGCCAAGCCTTTGAAGAGACCACCTGCAAAGAGTTCTACCTGATTAGCCATGACACGACCTCCTTTCTCCGTTTTGTTGATCTCATCGTGTCTTCTTTGTATTAGAATACCTGCTTTTGTCTTGATTGCACGCGTGTATACAGTTTGCCCGGCTGCAGTGCTTGGGATAGTTCGGGGAACTCGTTGTCTCTTATCAGTGCTCTGCCTTCAATGCGTACAAACCCTCTGTCTGAATCCACTGCTTGCCCAACCGATTTGGCAAATGCTACAGGTTCACAACGGCAGCCTGAGAAAGGTTCATGACAAGAGGATGAAATAGCGTGACTATGCATGATGCACGGAAAAAACTAACCTGGAGTGCGATCCTTGTCACGTTGCTCGTTTTGACGATCATACCCGCCACAAGAGCGTCTTTATTCGAAAGACATGTTTTTCACGCCGCCGACACCAAGGTCGTCGCCTATCTTGATCAAAGCCTGACAAATGCCGGTGCCGCCTTTCTGCTGGCCCGCGGCTTCAATGCCGTGGTCTCGGTTTTCCAGGAAAGCCAGCTGCAGTTGGAGCCTGCCGGAGTCGGTGTCTTCCTGGCTCTGGGACAGGCTCTTGACCCGATCAACGATCTCGTTGAACTTTTTTCCTGGGTGATGCTCGCCAACCTGACCTCTTTGGGGATCCAGAAGTTCTTGATCGAAATCGCGCCGTTCTTGAGCATCCAGGTTCTTCTGCTGTTGGCTCTAGGTGCCCTGCTGGCCGGTCTGTGGCAATCGAAAAAGAGCCCGGTTGATTTGGCGCAAATCGGCCGGATCCTGTTGCTCTTTGTGCCTTTCCTGGTCTCTTTTCTCAATCGTTAACTCATTCGCTGCCTGCGCATAAAGCAAAATGCCCTGGTCCACTGCGCGGTATGGCCGGGGCTTTGCGAAGCGTTCGACTGGTGTTGGCAGCACGCCATAACCAGTGTGCCGTTTGCGTGTTTCGGCAGGTTTGGCCGATCGCCGAATCAGACCAGGCCGGGATTGCCAAAGCCGAAAAGTGAGTTAGGGTAAGTATGACACCGCGTCACGATCGGACCGACCGGATTGATCAAGGAGGAACCTATGACCGCAGAACAGGATGTGCTGTATCAACCCTTTACGCTTGGCGATCTGCCATTGGCCAATCGCATATTGATGGCCCCGCTGACCCGCTCACGTTCCAAGCAGCCCGGTGACATCCCCTGGGAACTCAATGCAACCTATTATGCGCAGCGGGCCGGCGCCGGTTTGATCTTCAGCGAAGCCACGCAAGTCTCGCCGCAGGGCAAAGGCTATGCTTTTACGCCGGGGATACACTCCGAGGCCCAGATTGCAGGTTGGCAAAAAGTGACTGCGGCAGTGCACGATGCAGGCGGCCGGATTTACCTGCAGCTCTGGCATGTCGGCCGGATCTCCCGTCCTGAACTGCAACCGGAAGGCCGGCAGCCGGTCGCTCCTTCAGCGATCAAGCCGGAGGGTGCGCAAACATTCATCGATGCCGAGTCAGGCCTGGTTGACGTGCTGCAGCCACGAGCGTTGCGGACCGAGGAGATGCCGGATATCGTCGACCAGTTCCGCAACGGCGCGACCAATGCTCAGTGCGCCGGTTTCGACGGGGTTGAAATCCACGCGGCCAACGGCTACCTGCTCGACCAGTTTTTGCGCAGCAAGTCGAATCGCCGCAGCGATGCCTATGGCGGCCCGGTGGAAAATCGCCTGCGCCTGCCGCTGATGGTGGTTGATGCGGTGGTCGAGGTCTGGGGTGCCGAGCGAACCGGGATCCGGGTGTCGCCGACCGGGACTTTCAATGACATGCATGATGATGATCCGGTGTCGACCTACTCGATGTTCGCCAGCGCACTGAACAGCAAGGGCCTGGCCTTTATCGAAGTGGTCGAAGACTCTTTCCAGGGCAATGACGTGGAGGGGCGACCGGAAAACGTGATTCAGGCGATTCAAAAGAACTTCAACGGAGCCTATATCGCCAACGGCAATTACTCGGCTGACGAGGCGCGGCAACGCATCGCGGCCGGGCGGGCCGACCTGGTCAGCTTTGGCCGACCGTTCATCTCCAATCCCGATTTGCCGCAACGCTTGCGGGTCGGTGCGGCACTGAATGAGTATGATGAAGAGACTTTTTACGGCGGCGATGAGCGGGGTTACACGGACTATCCGTCGCTCGCCTGAAGCAGGCGCCTCCAGCCAGGTGTTTGCCGGACGG
>JBFLJZ010000328.1:0-8854 GCA_040882925.1 Desulfuromonadales bacterium | reverse complement strand
GTAATCAGGCTTCAGCGGCTTAAACGAGTATGAAGAAGATCTTGTCTCAATACAGACTCTCATGGTTTGTCAGCTTTTGCCTGGCAGGAATTCTTGCTATCGTGGTCTGTAATATCAGCCTGCTTTATTTCGGCCATTGTGTGGTCAATGATTTTTTGGCGATTCCCCCGATCGGTTGGTTCATCATTGGCGCAAACCTGGTTGCGGCGGCAGTTCTGGCCTTGATCAAGCAAGGGGCCGGGCATAGGAGAGAAACAAACCTCTGCGCCAATTGCAATGTCGGATTGCGCGATGCGTGGGTGTATTGTCCTAAGTGCGGTACGGATGCGACGTGCAGATCCTCGGCCGGAGTTGCGCACAGTAGTCGGCAGAAAGTCGCTTGAGAGTGCGCAGCGTTAAGCAAGAAAAAGTGAAACCAAACTAGAAAGATGTTGTTTAGAACTCCCTTTTTCTGTTTGTCAGGAGACCTGTTCGTTCAGATTGCCCCGTCCAGCGGGACCTCGGTACTTTTTAGAACCGTTTTAAGAGCAAATGATGATTGCACCCGCATCACTCCGGGCAGGCTGGTGAGTTTGTTGTGTACGCGCACATAGTCAGCGTTGTCCCGGGTGATGACGCGTAGTAGGTAGTCGAAGTCACCGGCCATTAAATAACATTCCATGACCTCGGAAACTCTGCTGACCTCCGCTTCAAAGGCCGCTAGCTTCTCTCTCTGCTGCCCGTCCAGTGTCACCCTGACAAACACGTTGCCCGGTTTGCCTATTGCGACCTGATTGATCAACATGACATAGCGATCGATAATGCCGTTTTCTTCAAGTAGCTTGACGCGGCGCAGACAGGCAGATTCCGATAATCCAACTTCTGCTGCCAGTTGTACGTTTGACAGGCGTCCGTTCTCCTGTAACTTTTTCAAAATAGAACGATCTATGACGTCGACTTCTATCTTTGGCATAAAATACTCCATTCAATAAATATATTAGAATAATATTCTATTAAATAGGCTTTTTATTCGTTCTTTGCAAGAAAATTTAGCGATTTTACTGATAGAATCTTACATGTCTAACATTTCTACCCGTTGCCGTGAAAGGATCTGTCATGATTGTCGGAATACTCAAAGAGATCAAGGCTGCAGAGAACAGGGTCAGTATGACTCCGGCCGGTGTGGAGGTCATGCTTGAAAATGGACATGATGTCCTGGTGGAAACTGGAGCCGGCAAGGGGAGCGGTTTCGACGATGCAGTATACCGGGACGCTGGCGCTGAAGTTGTCGCAACTCCGGAAGAAATTTATCGCCGGGCCGGCATGGTCATGCATGTCAAGGAGCCCCAGCCCTCTGAATATCCGCTGATCAGGGAAGGTCAGATATTTTTTACCTATTTCCATTTTGCCGCATCTGAACAATTGACCAGGGCGATGATTGCCAGCGGGGCGGTCTGTATTGCTTATGAAACAATCGTTGGTGCCGACGGCAGCCTGCCGCTGCTGACGCCGATGAGTGAAGTGGCCGGGCGCATGGCGGCCCAGGAAGCCGCAAAATATGCCGAGCGCACGCAGGGTGGACGCGGCATCCTGCTTGGCGGCGTCCCCGGTGTGCAGCCGGCAACCGTGCTCGTCCTGGGAGGTGGCACGGTCGGTACGCACGCCGCCCAGATGGCTTGCGGATTGGGAGCCAAGGTTTACCTGTTGGACACCAATCTTGAGCGACTGCGTCACCTTGCCGTGGTCATGCCAAAGAACTGCTTTCCACTCATGTCTTCGCCGGCCACGGTCCGTGAACTGGTTCAGGAAGCGGACGTAGTGATCGGCGCAGTTCTTTTGCATGGCGCCAAGGCACCGAAGCTGGTAACCCGTGAGATGTTAAGGTCCATGAAACCCGGCGCCGTTCTGGTTGATGTTGCCATCGACCAGGGAGGGTGCTTTGAAACATCCCGCCCGACGACCCACGGTGAACCGATCTTTGAAGTCGACGGGGTTGTCCACTATTGCGTAGCCAACATGCCGGGCGCGGTGCCCCTGACCTCGACCATCGCATTGACGAACGCAACACTGCCGTATGCTCTGCAGATTGCCAATCAGGGATGGCAGAACGTTGCACGCAAAGACCCCGGTGTCAGGGCAGGGCTGAACGTGGTGAGTGGCAAAGTCACTTACGCAGGTGTCGCCGAGGCCTTCGGCCTGGAGAATACTCCGGTCGAAGACGTTTTGTGATCACAGCAAGACTTAAACGCTACTGAAAAATGCTCTTGCGGTGTCTGTGAAAGTAAGGGCATTGCCCTTTGGCACATTCCCGGTTACGTGCGCTATCCGTGCAGAGCTGCTGCCCGACGGGACGCGGAAAGTCGATGCCGAGCTCTTCGGCAAAGAAAACCCTGCCGGTGGACACGGTTTTTCTCAGGGCGCGTTTGCAACACCGTGCTTCATCGTCGCCACAGTTCAGCAGAGCCGTCGCCGTGGCCCGGTGCGCCATGCCGCGGGCCAGCCCGGCAACGGGAGTGGCGCCGGTTATCATGCTGACTGCGACCCCCATTGACACAGCTCCGCCGCACGCGCCGTGATAACCGCATGTCCCCCCCGGGATCTGCATGCTGCGCCTGATTGTTTCCTCGATATAGTTCCCCGGCAGTTTCACACCAGAGCGCTCGCTGGCCAATAACAAGGCGAGGCCGGCCATGGCATGATGTTCAGGGCCGTGCATAGGCAGGCCGGGCAGCCTGATCAGCTCTTCGAGAATATCTTCCGGGGCCTGCGCAGTTGTTGCCCTGGCCAGTTCGGGCAGATGTTGCAGTGAGCTGTCGCTGTGGCAGGCGTCACAGATATAGTGACCCGTTGGACAGAGAATCGCACTCTGTCCCTGACGACCGCAATGCGTGCACCTGACGACCTCTCCTTGTTGACGATAGATGAGAGCCTGCCCGCAAACCATGCAATGCTCGGCTTTGCTTTCAGTCATATTTCACCCGTTGTCATATGGTTTCAAAAGTGGCGCATCACTGTACGGATGACGCATGCGTAAGAACTTACCATAATTGCAATCACAATGCTGACTGATAGACTGTAAAAAATAGTTAATGTCCGGGAGGTGAAAAATGGAGCAGATCGTCTTTCGTCAAGACCCGCTGGCCAGCTTAAGATCTTCCTCTAGCTACCAGGAGCAGCTCACTGTTGTCCATGAAGCATTACGAAAGCGTTGTCCCGGAATCGACCGGATCAGTATCGCACTGTACGATATCAAGACCCAATCTCTGAAAACGTTCATTGCCTCTCCACTTGAAGAAAGCCCACTGATAAATTATGAAGTTGTTCTGGCCAACGACTCTGCACTGAGCAGAATCGCTCGTGATTCAACTCCACGTATCGTCAATGATCTGAGAATATACGAGGATCGTAAAAATATCCATTCACGCGCAATTGTCGGGCATGGATACGCGTCCAGCTACACTCACCCGATTTACTTAAACCGTGAGTTGTCAGGTTTCGTTTTCTTCAACTCTTTTCACAACCGGTACTTCCGGGAGCGTGTCTTGGAACAGATGGAAGTTTTCGTTCACCTGATTTCTGAAATGATCATGACCGATATTGCGGCAACGCGGGCGCTGATCGCCGCAATGCGTACATCCGTCAGCATGGTTCAGAAGCACGATCTCGAGACCGGCAGTCACCTCGAGCGCATGTCCCGCTATGTTCGACTGATTGCCCGTGTGCTGGTTAAAAAAGGTCTTGAACAACTCGATGATGAACAGATCGAGCAGATCGCCTTGTTCTCACCACTGCATGATGTCGGCAAGATCGGTATCCCTGACAGCATCCTGCAGAAACCTGAACGCCTCAGCCGCGAAGAACGCCAGGTGATGAATTCCCACACCATGCTCGGGCGACATATTGTCGACGACCTGATCAGCAATTTCGGTTTTGAACGTGTGCCTTATATCGATTATCTGCGGCACATTGCCGAACTGCATCACGAGTCTATGGATGGCAGTGGCTATCCGCACGGATTGCGAGGCGAGGAAATTACTCTCGATGCGCGCATCGTTGCGGTCTGTGATGTCTTTGACGCCTTGACAACTTGCCGGCCTTACAAAGAACCATGGTCAAACAAACATGCTTTTGCCATGTTGAAACTGCTGTCCATAGACAAACTTGACAAAGGCTGCGTCAGCGCTCTGATCGACAGCCCGTGCGAGGTTGCAAAGATTCAACAGCAATTTGCCGAAGTTGCCTGAAACAAAATGGGATAAAAAAAGGCCAACTTCCGCATGAAGTTGGCCTTTTTATTGGTTTACGTATTTCATTACATGTCTTCGCCAGTCACTGCGAGATCGGCTGATGCGGTCATTTGTGCCGGCGCTGAGCGCAGGGCAAAGTCGTAAGTGTCCTTGAGTTTCTTGGTGAAGATGGTCCCCAGCCAGAGCGGGCTCCATACCGCGCCGGCGGCCAACCAGCGAGTGCGTGCTTCAGCATCGACTTCGTCGGTCACCACGACGAAATTAACCGGTTCAAAACCATCCTTGGCGATTGTGACCTCGTGTTTGGCATTATTACTGAGCTTGTAATCGAAAGCGCACGGCGTGACGCCGATTTCTTCGCCGTCGATAAAGACCTGCGCACCCGGCGGGGTTGAGACAAAGGCTGCTTGCTGCGCACAAGCACTGGTGAAAATGGCCAGAAGGATGATGATGAACAGTTTTTTGTACATATTGTTCCATTTCTCCCGCGGACGGGCAAACGATTTTGAGAACGAATATGGTTATAATTAGAGCAAGTGATATGCCAAGTTCAGTTCATTGGCCGAATTAGACCTGTTGTCCTGCAGGCAGCGATAAAGAGATAGTATGGATTGTCTGTCATAACAGCAGGTTGTACGACAGAAAAATATTAATAGAAACGTCTAACATTTTAATATTTAATGTTTTTTACAATAACATCTGTGTTCTGTAAATTGTCATTTGACTATCTGTGTTGCTATTTCACCATAACTATTGCAGAGGAAATAACACAGTTGATTCAGAATCGTTCTCCGGTAGAGACGTGTTGCGTAAAGGCTTTCAGGACGATGATATTTCATCGGATTTTTCCGCTATCTATCTGGCAGAGAAGCGGATGTCATGATACCATACCGCTTGCAGAGCTTTTATTCATCAGGACTGTAAGGTCATCAGCCGATCATGGATTTAAGGGCAAAACAGGTCCAGGCATTCCTGTCCCGTCAAGGGCTGGTGCCGCAGAATTTTGACCGTCCGACTCCAACCAGTGCCGCTGCGGCAGCTACAGTCGGATGCAGTGTGGGAGAAATTGCCAAAAGCATTCTCCTGATGGTCGGTAAACAACCGGTCATGGTCATAACCAGCGGAGATACAAAAGTCAAAAGCAGTCGATTGAAAAAGGCTGCCGGCCTAACCGGGAAAGTAACGCTTTTCGATGCCGGAGAGGTCAAACAATTTACCGGCTATGCCCCTGGCGGGGTCAGTCCATTCCTTTTATCTGAAGAGCTGCCGGTTTTTCTTGACCGGTCGTTGTCAAGATACGATCTGATCTACCCGGCTGCCGGTACTGACAGTTCGGCGGTTGCACTGACTTTCTCCAGGCTCGAGGAGCTGTGTGGTGGCAATATAGTCGATGTTTGTGATATCCAGCAGCAGACCGATATCTAAAAGGAGTGATCCATGTCGTGGTTCGGTAAAATTATGGGTGGCAGTGTCGGGTTCATGTTCGGTGGTCCGATCGGCGCGCTGGTCGGCGCATCTCTGGGGCATGCCCTGATTGATGACAGGACCCGCTCCGGTCTCGCTGAATCTGGCCGATTGACCGGGCAGGAGCAGCGTCAGGCGGTTTTCTTCACTGCGACTTTTGCCATGCTAGGCAAAATGGCCAAGGCCGATGGCCGGGTTTGTCAAAACGAAATCAGCGTCGTCCGCAGTTTCATGCATGACAAACTGCAACTCGATGGTCCGGCACAGCAATTCGCGATCAGTGTTTTCAACGAGGCCAAGGACAACGAAACGTCGTTTGAAGATTATGCAAGACAGTTTGGCCAGGTTTTCCACAACGAGCCGCAACTGCGCATGATGTTCTACGAGATGCTTTTTACCATGGCACTGGCAGACGATGTCCTGCATCCTGCCGAGGAAAGTATCCTGCGCGCAGCACCGAATCTCCTCGGTCTGCATGGTGATGTTTTTGCGACTGTCAAACGACAGTTTGTGAGTGATCTTTCTCATCACTATGCCGTTCTCGGCCTGGACAATAACGCCGAACTGCCGGAAGTGAAAAAAGCTTATCGCAAACTGGTCAGTGAATATCACCCCGACAAGGTTGTCTCCAAAGGTCTTCCCGAGGATTTCATCAAATTCGCTGAAGAGAAATTCCGCGAAATCAATGAAGCCTATGAGGCAATACAAAGTACCAGGAAGTGAGAGAGAAGAGAACCGTGCCCAGGGTGAGCGGTCATTGATCAAACGGAAAAATATTTTACGGTTCGCATGGTCTCCATGAACTACGGCATTAATAGAGAAGACGCACTGGAACTGGTCAAACAGCATATCAAGTCACCGAATATGCTGAATCATTGTCTGGCTGCCGAAGCCGTGATGCGGGTGCTGGCCGGGAAGGTTGGCGAAGACCCCGAGAAGTGGGGGCTGGCCGGTCTCCTGCATGATCTGGATGCTGAAATCCTTACCGACCTGCACGAGCATACCCGGGAGACGGCACGCATCCTCCGGGAAATAGGGGTTGATGCAGAGATCGTCGAGGCTGTTCGCCTGCACAATGAACAAGCCCACCCCGGAGAAAAACGCAGCACGCCGTTCCAGCACCTTTTGGCGGCAGGCGAAACGATTACCGGGCTGATCGTCGCTACGGCCCTGGTCTACCCCGACAAGAAACTGGCCAGTGTCAAGCCGAAGTCGGTGCGCAAACGGATCAAGGAGAAGGCCTTTGCTGCCGGCGCCAATCGGGATATCATCCGTGAATGCGAAGCCGGAGGCATTCAACTCGAAGAGTTTTGTGCTCTCTCGCTGGAGGCGATGCAAGAGATTGCCGACCAGTTGGGTCTGTAACGGATTCGTTACAAAAATTACTTAGAACGAGCTGCAATAACTAACGAGAAGGACACCCTGAAATGCGTACATCAAACCCGATGATGAAAGAAAGTGTTTTTACCCAGACGATCACCGGTGCCGCAACCATGACCCTGCAAGGGGCGGTGAACAAGACCGTAGCCTTGCTGGCGCTGGTGGTGATCGGTGCCAGCTATTCCTGGAACCTGTTTTACAATCAGGGCCCCGAGGCTGTGCAGCCATGGATGATCGGCGGCCTGGTCGGCGGCTTCGTCTTCGCCATGATGACTATCTTCAAGGCAAACTGGGCGCCGAAAACGGCGCCGATATATGCCGTCCTCGAGGGTCTTGCCCTGGGCGGTATTTCTGCCTTTTTTGAAGCCCGCTTTCCGGGCATTGTCATTCAGGCAGTTGGACTGACATTCGGCACCCTGTTCGCTCTGCTGTTTGCCTACAAGGCTCGCCTGATCCGTGCCACAGAGAATTTCAAGTTGGGTGTTTTCGCTGCGACCGGTGGCATTGCTGTGGTCTACCTGATCAGTTTTGTCGGTCGTATGTTTGGCTGGCAGATGCCGGTGATTCACGAATCTGGTCCAATGGGTATTCTGTTCAGCCTGTTTGTCGTCGTTGTGGCCGCGCTGAACCTGGTCCTCGATTTTGATTTTATCGAGCGCGGTGATGGTGTTGCGCCCCGCTATATGGAGTGGTATGCGGCCTTCGGCCTGATTTTGACGTTGGTCTGGCTCTACCTTGAGCTGTTACGGTTGCTGTCCAAATTGAGGGAAAGGTAACCTTTGTCGTGCCAGTATAATTAATAAAGGGCCGGAGATCTCTCCGGCCCTTTATGTGTCTTGTTTTTTTCTCTTCTTCAGTGAATCGTCGAAGCCATTGCTTCTACTTCGTTTTCCAGCATGCGTCGGGCATGCTCGGTAAACGACGATCCCATCAGGATGACAAATTCACTGGAGTCGACAATTGCAAAGCGCTGGGCGAGGGGGATTCTCCTCCAGAGTTCTGTGTTCTCCAGGAGCGCTACAATTTGTTGACGCTCAAAAATCAGTGACTGCAGATCGTTAATATCGATGAATATCTTCTCCATGGGCACCCCCTTGCTTGTCCGGTTTGGCGAAATAACCGGCCAGAGAAAAGATTGTTCACTCGAATAGTTATTAATGCAAAAGCTGTTCCTAACCCGGGTAATGATCAAATAATTTTTTGACATGTCTTAAAGCCTGATTTTATCAGGTAGTTAGAGAAGGCCCTGATGCCAGTCTCATCTGATATGGTTCTCCTCAAGTTATCAGTGATAACGTCTTTTGCCAGCAAAACATGCAAACAATGCATGACTTTTTCGTTGCGGGCCTGGCCTAATTTCCTGCTGGGCTGTAGCTCAGTTTGCATGGATTTTGCATTCGAATGAATGATATGAGGAATTTTTCATAAGAAATGCAATCCAGCAGGTTGAATGATGCTGGAGTTCCCTTGGCCTGATGCATGACCCGGCATGTAGTCCCAGAGACAACCAGGACGACTCTATATGGCAGAGTACAACGCAAATCATGACTATCTGGAGCAGACGCAACTCTTTTCAGATCTTATGGCTGATGAACGGTCCTCTGTAACTGGGCATATAGCAATTCGTGAGTTCCAGAAAGGACAGGTCATCCTCTTCGAAGAAGACGCCAACAAGTACATGTATTCAGTCCTGAGTGGCGAGGTCAAAGTATTTCATACGACCGAAGAGGGTAAAGAGTCGATCGTCGCTTTCCACGGGGTCGGCGAATCCTTCGGCGAAGTCT
>JBFLJZ010000327.1:0-18478 GCA_040882925.1 Desulfuromonadales bacterium | reverse complement strand
TTGTCTGCCGGTTAAGTCGTGTTTAACCGAACAGTTTGGCGGCAAGGTAGGCAAGCGCCGGCCAGGCGACCAGGACGGCTGTGAAGAAGGCGAAGATGCCAAGCAAGGCAATCACGAGTACCATATAATTGGTTTTGACCAAGTCCATGAAGCGATGTTGTGTTTTCATGACGACCACCTTTCTCCCTCTGTCTGAATTTATCTACCCTGTGTTTATATTGTATCGTTAGATAGCGCTAATATCAAAGCGGTGGCAATAAATAAACTAAAGCAAATCCGGATTTGCCGGAGATTCTTTTCAGCCCTGCCGTTTGCCTTATAACCGGGATTTTCGTCAGGGGCCGCGCATCGGTGATCGCGCCAGGCGCGGGATGCGCTGTACCGCCAGCAGCGAGATCAGGCTGAAGATCGCGCCGGCGATAAACGGAATGCGATAATCGACCATCCAGAGAAACCCGCCGATCGCCGGCATGACCACCGCGGCGATGTGGTTGATGGTGAAGCCGACCGCCATGCTCGGTGCGATATCTGCCGGGTCGGCGACTTTCTGGAAGTAAGTGCGGATCGCGATGGCAAAATTGAACAGAATGTGGTCGAGAACGTACATCACGATGACCAGCAACTTCGAATCGGTGAAGGCGTAGACGAGGAACACGCCGATCAGCCCGCCGTATTCGATAGACAGGATCCAGCGCTCGCCGAAGCGCACGATCGCCCGGCCAATGAGCGGACTGAGGATGAAGTTGACGGCGTTGTTGACGACAAACAGCAGGGTGATCTCGGTGACCGTGCAATGGAAAACCTTGACCAGCAGGTACACGGAAAAGGCGATGAAAATCTGGCGCCGGGCACCGGCCATGAAGGTGAGGAAGTAATACAGGAAATACTTGCGCCGGAAGATCATCTTGCGATGCTGCGGCGTCAGCTGGCGGTCGGTCGGATCCTGCCGCAGGCCCCAGATGCCGGCGGCGACAACCAGGGCACCGATCACCAGGAACATGACCCTGTAGCTGAACACCAAGCCCATCAGGTAAATCAGCAGGCCGACGACGATGCTGGTCGCTGCCGCGAGGCTGCGCAGCCGACCGAAGACCAGCGGTGAGGTCGCGGTACTGAAATACTGCAGGGTCAGCGACTGGTTGGTGGTCTCGTAATAGTGAAAGCCGAAGCTCATGATCAGGGTGGTGATGATCAGGCCGGTAAAACTTGGCAAAAGCCCGGTCAGTCCGGTGCCGATGCCAAGCAAGACGATCGAGAGGGCCGAGAGCCGGTGTTCCCTGATCACCAGCATGACGAACACGGCCAGCAAGGCGAGAAAGCCGGGGACTTCCCTGACCGAGCCGATGATCCCGACCTGCAGGCCGTTGAGGCCGGCGACCTCGACGGCGAAATTGTTGAACAGGATCATCCAGCATTGCAGCCCGACGACTGAGGCGGCAGTCTGCACAATCAAAAAACGCAACATCGGCCGCTGTTCGCTGGTCAACATCTTAAGGGCCTTTATCAGAACCGGCGGGACACTTCGGCAAGTGGTCGGACAGTGTTCTCGAGGCCTATCGGCCTCGGCGTGGAGTACGTGGGGTTTGACCGGCAGGCGGCTGCATGGCAGGGCTCTCGGCCTGTTTCGGTCGTGCCGCGGTGATTTTGATGCAGCGGTCTACCAGGTAGGTGCCGTCCAGTGAGTTGAGCACATCCCTGGCCTGGGCCGGGGTTGCCATGCGGACGAAGGCCGATCCCTTGAATCGGCCGGATTTCGGGTCTTTGACCATGTGGATCGAGGTCACCGTGCCGAACAGCACAAACAGTTTGCGCAGGTCCTCTTCTTCGGCCTGGAAAGAAATGTCCGAGACGTAGAGCTCTCTGGTGCCGGGCCGGTTTTTCATGGTGATCATCTTTCGCGGTGCCTGACGTCCTCTATCCGCAGGTCAACAGGTCAGGCCGGGATGCTGTTTTCAACCCGGTTGCGGCCGTTGCGTTTGGCCGTGTAGAGGGCGTCATCGGCGAGGCGGATCAGGTCTGAAACGGACCTGATCTTATCATTCGGGATCGCTGCGACACCAATGCTTACGGTGATTTTCAGGCCGATGAGCGGACCGGCGAATTCGAGACTGTTGATGCTCGTGCGCAGCCTTTCGGCGACCAGGTTCGCTCCCTTGAGCGTGGTCTCCGGCAATAGCAAAGCGAACTCCTCGCCGCCGAAACGGGCCGCCGAATCGTATTGCCGCAGCGAGCCCTTGATCTCCCAGGCGATCGACTGCAGGACCTTGTCGCCGAGCTGGTGGCCGTAGTTGTCGTTAACCTGTTTGAAATGGTCGAGGTCGATCATCAGCAGGGCAAACGGGCTGGCAACCCGGTTGCTGCGGTCAAATTCCGCCTCGAGAGTCTCCATCATGTGTCGACGGTTGTGCAACTCCGTGAGGGGGTCCGTCTGGGCCAGCTTTTGCAAGAGCTGGTTGTTCGCCCTGAGGTCGTCCTGCAGGGCCTTGATTTTCAGGTGCACTTTAACCCGGGCGAGTAATTCCTCGGGGCTGAACGGCTTGGTCACGTAGTCGCTGGCGCCCTGTTCGAGACCTTTGACCTTGGTCTCCATCGCCTCATGACTGGTCAACAGCAAAACCGGAATATCCTGCAGATCCTCGCGGGCGTTGACCATGGTGAGGAACTTGAAGCCATCCATCCCGGGCATTTCGACATCACATAAAACGATGTCGATCTTTTCGTTGAGCATGATCTTCAGCCCTTCCAGACCGTTGCCGGCTTGAAAGTAGTTGCTGAACAGGCCGGTGCCCTGCAAAGTGTCGAGAATCTGCTGCCGAACCGAGGTGGTGTCGTCTATGATCAGGATCGCATGGCTCATGGAACCCTCTTGCCGTGACTACGAAAGCAACTTTCCCGATGCTAAAGATAGCCGTGTTTGCCGTCCGCGTCCAGACCGATTAAACTTTTTGTTGAATTATCATCCGGATTTGCGCACACTGAGCGCGGCTCGCGAACGCGGTTCCGTTTCGGATCGGGTAAAAAATCGCCTGTCGACCAATTCACGCACTGCATGCTCAAAGGATCGTTTATGAAAATCGCTATATTGGGGCTCGCCCAGACGGGCAAGAAAACTCTCTTCACCCTGCTGACCGGCCGGACCGTGCCCGCTGCCCGCAAAGCCGGCGAAGCGATCGAGGGGGTGGCTGCGATCCGCGACGGCCGGGTGGATGCACTGAGCGAGCTTTTCCAGCCGAAAAAAACCGTCTATGCCGAGAACCAGTTTGTGCTCTGTCCCGATGTCAGCGACAGTGGCAGCACCTCGCGACTCTGGATGGACCCGGCGCGACGCTGCGATCTGCTCTGCCTGCTGATCAGGGCCTTCGATTCCCCCGAGGTTTTCCACCCCTCTGGCTCGGTGGACCCGGCGCGCGACCGGGCGATGATCGAGTCGGAACTGCTGTTGGCCGACATGCAGTTGGTCGAGACCCGCCTGCAGCGCCTAGGCAAGGAGAAGAAGGGCGGCCAGACGCAGAGCCAGGCTCTCGAGGAGCAAATCCTGAAACGGTTCAGCGCGGTCCTGGAAGAGGAGAAGTTTCTCTCAACCGTGCAGCTCGAACCGATCGAGGAGCAGGTGATCAAGAGCCTCGACCTGGTAACCCGTACACCTCTGATCTATGCCTACAACGTCGCCGAGGATGAGCTCGGCAGAGATTTCGGCCCCGGCACGTTCACCATCTCCTGCGAGATCGAGAGTGAGATCGCCGCTATCGAAGACGCGGTAGAGCGCCAGGAGTTCATGACCGAGATGGGCATTGCCGAACCGAGCCTTGATCGCATCAACGCCGCCCTGTACGATGCTTTGGGCCTGATGAGCTTCTACACGACCGGCGAGGACGAGTGCCGCGCCTGGACGATCCGCAAGGGCGCCAAAGCGCCGGTGGCCGGCGGCAAAATCCACAGCGACATCGAGCGTGGCTTTATCCGGGTCGAGGTGATGAAATACGACGACTTGATCGCCGCCGGGTCCGAGCAGAAGGTCAGGCAGGCGGGCAAGATGCAGCTCAACGGCAAGGATTACGTCATCGAAGATGGCGACATCTGCCACTTCCTGTTTAATGTCTGAAAATTCAAGGAGCTTGACGATGAAGATCACCAGCCTGCAGCAGTGCGAAAGCAGTGTCGTGAATATGGACGGCGCATCGGGAGCGAGCCGACAGCTGCCAATCGGCAAAGCCGATGGCGCGCCGAACTTCTCGATTCGCGTTTTTACCCTCGAGCCGGGCGGACACACGCCTCACCACCAGCATGAGAGCGAACATCTCAACTACATCATCGCGGGTAGCGGTGTGGTGATGGAAGGGGACACCCCGAGGACCGTTCAAGCCGGGGATTTCGTCCTCGTCAAACCGCAGGAGAAGCACCAGTACCGCAACACCGGCGACAAGCCGCTGGTGTTCATGTGCATGGTGCCGAGCGCGTACGAGTGAAAGCCGGGCAAGGGTTGCCGGGCTGCGTCTGGTGCGTTGAGCCGGCCGGATTCAATCCGGCTGCTTGTCCTTATCCATAAACGGCTTGAGCAGGTCGAGCGGCACCGGGAAGATGATCGTCGAATTCTTCTCGGTGGCGATCTCGGTCAGCGTCTGCAGAAAACGCAGCTGCAGGGCGCCGCTTTCCTTGTTGATGACGCCGGCAGCGTCGGCAAGTTTCTGCGATGCCTGAAATTCACCCTCGGCATGGATGACTTTGGAGCGCCGTTCACGCTCGGCCTCAGCCTGGCGAGCCATGGCGCGCTGCATCTCCTGCGGCAGGTCGACATGCTTGATCTCGACGTTGGAGACCTTGACCCCCCAGGGGTCGGTCTGCCGGTCGAGGATCTCCTGCAGCTGCTGGTTGATGCGATCGCGGTGCGAGAGCAGTTCGTCGAGTTCGGCCTGGCCGAGGACGCTGCGCAGCGAGGTCTGGGCGAGCTGGCTGGTGGCGTAGAGATAGTCCTCGACCTCGATCAGCGCTTTTTCCGGCTCGACGACGCGGAAGTACAGCACCGCGTTGACCTTCACCGAAACGTTGTCCTTGGTGATCACATCCTGCGGCGGCACGTCCATCGCGACGGTGCGCAGGCTGACCTTGACGAGCTTGTCGACCACCGGGATGATGAAGCGCAAACCGGGCCCTTTGACCATGGCAAAACGGCCGAGCCGGAAGACCACGCCGCGCTGGTACTCGTAAAGGACGCGAACCGCGCTGCCGATGATGCTGAGAATCAGCACCAGGATGACCAGCCAGCCAATCAGATCAGTCGGAATCATGATGTTCCTCCTTTGCTGCAGAATCTGCTGCCGGTGCGACGGCACGGACCAGCAGCTTCAGATTCGGTTCGGCGCGGACGACCTCGACCTCACATCCTTCTTCGATCATGGTTTCAGACCGGGCATCCCAGTATTCGCCATGCAGGTAGACCCGGCCGCGTGGTTGCAGTGCGCTGACGGCCGTGCCGCGTTCGCCGATCATCCCTTCGAGGCCGGAGAAGAAACGGGTCTTCTGCACCCGCACGACGAAGTACAGCACCAGGCTGACGAAGCCGCCGCAGACAGTCACTGTCGCCGCAATCACTGCCCTCGAAATCTGCAGGTAGGGCAACGGGCTCTCGATCAGGATCAGTGAGCCGAAGGTCAGGGCGACCAGGCCGCCGACCGTGAGCATGCCGAACGAGACCACCTTGACCTCGAGGATGAAGAGAATGATGGCGAGCAGAATCAGCAGCACGCCGATGTAGTTGACCGGCAGGGTCTGCAGGCCGAGGAAGGCAAGCAGCAGGGCGAGGGCGCCGATCGCACCGGGCAGAATCACGCCGGGTTGGGAAATCTCGAAGAAAATCCCGAGGATACCGAGCATCAGCAGCATATAGGCGACATTCGGGCTGCTGATCGTGTTGAGAATGTCCTGGCGCCAGCTCATTTCGGCGTAGCTCACGGTTGCGCCGGCGGTATCGAGGGTCAGCGCCTTGCCGTTGCGCAGGTAGGTGCGGCCGTCCAGCGCGGCGAGCAGGGCCGCCCGGTCGGCGGCAATCAGGTCGATAACCTTGAGCTCGAGCGCCTCGCGGGCTTCTGTGGAGACCGACTCGCGGACAATCTGCTCCGCCCAGTCGCGGTTGCGGCCGCGCTGGTCGGCGATGCTGCGGGCGTAGGCAACCGCGTCGTTGACCACCTTCTCCATCATCGTCTCGTCCTGCGCGCTGCCGCCCGAGCCGCCGACACCGATCGCGACCGGGTGGGCGGCACCGATGTTGGTGCCGGGGGCCATTGCGGCGAAATCCGCAGCGAGCGTTATCAGGGCGCCGGCCGATGCGGCCCGGCCGCCGGAGGGAGAGATGTAAACGATCACCGGCAGGCGGGAGCCGAGCACCTGCTGGATGATGGTGCGCATAGCGCTGTCGAGCCCGCCGGGCGTGTCAAGTTCGATCAAGAAGGCGCGCGCGTCGCCGGCGTTGGCGGCGGCCAGTTCGGCAGTGATGAAGTCGGCGATGACCGGGTTGATCACCCCGGCCACCCGCACGGCCCGCACCGGCGCCGCGGGGTCCTCGGCACAGAACGGCGATCCCGGCCAGAACAGCGCCATAAAGAGCAAAGCTGTCAAGAACAAAGACCTGATCATGTTTCAATCATACCAAGGGCCGGCAAGCTGTCAAAAAAGCAGCAGGAACCGGTCATCGCCAAAGTTCTGTCCGGGGCGGCTCAGGAGAGGCTGGACAGCCGGCAGGCATAACCGGTATCCTTGGCGTTAATGCTTTCGCCCGCCCCGTTGACCCCAAGCAAAAGGCAATCCAATGACCGAAATCGATAAAGCCCTCGAGGCCCTGCGGGCCAACCCCGACGACCACAAGGCGCAGTCCGGGTTCTATGACCTGTTCCTCAACATGAATTTCTTTGTTCCGACCATCAACGAAACGATCGATACCGATGGCGAGGGAGGCACAGAGCAGATCGAGGTGCCGTTGATCGTCGAGGCTGACGGCATCGACTACCTGGTTTTCTTCGATCAGCAGCAGCGGCTCAACGAATGGGCCGAGGAAGATGTCCCCTGCCTGCAGCTGCCGGGACACGTGCTGGCCGAGATGACGCCGGACGAGCTGCATTGGGCGATGAACATCGGTACCGCATACAACAAGCAGTTCGCACCGGACGAAATTGCCTGGCTGAAGGATGTCGTGGCGCGCTGCAAGGAGGAGCAGCTGCATTAAGAGAAGCGCGAACAGGCCGAAACGGTTTCGCCACAGAGCCAATCTGTTTCAACCTGATCAGTCTAGACACACAAAACCTGGATTAACCGGGATGATGGGAATCAATAAAAAAGCTTTAAGGCCTTGTGACCTTAAAGCTTTTGTCTGTTTCGCATCTCTCATCCCGCGGACCGGTTACTTAAAACAACAGTGACGAAATGGCCCCGGGTCGCCCCTGATCGACTGTTTTACTCGACAGCCTGCAGCTTCTGCACCCTTTTAAAGGTGTTCCGCTGCGCGATTCAGGTCCTGCTCGGGCCGTCTGTCTGTATTCCTACAGCATCGTTCACCCGCAGGTTTTTACGCGCTCCCTAGTGGCTTATTCCGTCACTGTTTGACTTAAGCTTACCGGCTTGTTCGCCACTGTCAATGCAAATAAAAAATTATAATTTCGGGTATTTTGTTAATGAAAAACAGCACAAAATCAAACGTTTAGTCCTGCCAACTGTAACCTGTCGGAAACATTCGAACTTAAACTTTGGCAATGCGTTGCGGGCAGGAAAACCGGGCCGCAGAGAGCAGATCGCGCAATCACTTTTGCTACGAATAAAATGCTCCTTTCCACGCAAAGCGTGACAGGCAGCCTGTCGCTGCCGATACTGCACCCTCTCCACCATCCCTGTTGCCGCAATCCATGGCGGATTATCGCCAGCGCCCGCCATGCCACTGACAGAGGGTGAACAGCCCCGGCCGGGTCGCGGTGATCGCCAGGGACTGCTCGCCGTCACTGAGGTAGATGGCACCCGGGCCTATGGCGCTGAAACCGTGCTGGTCGAACTTGATGCATGGTTGGTTGTTGCAGGGGGGGTATCCGGGACTGGAGAAAGAGACTGTCTCACCGGGCGGGCTATTGGCATTGCTGCAGGCACGGCGATCAATCCCGGGCACCCAGGCGTAGGCCACCCCGTGCGGCAGGCTGGTCTGCGACAGCCGATCCGACTCACCGTTCTCTGCCAGACCGTTAGCGTTGTGGTCGAGCCAGCGGTATGCAGCGTAACTTTGCCTCTCGGGGTCAAACACCAGGAAGTGTCGCCGGCTCACCAGCGCCCCGTTGCTCATGGCGAGGTTCCCGGACCTCTCTGCCATGCCCTGGAGCGACTTGAGGTCTTCGTAAAGCTGCTGACCGGCACGTTTGAGGTGCCAGCTCTTTAGCAGCTTTCTGCTCCCCCAGTCTGCTACGCAAGCAAGGACGCCGACCAGGGCGATCACCAGTATCAGTTCCAGCAGGGTGAAGCCATCGACGGTTCGTTGCAAAGAGAA
Organism: Desulfuromonadales bacterium; assembly: GCA_040882925.1. Taxonomy (GTDB): domain Bacteria; phylum Desulfobacterota; class Desulfuromonadia; order Desulfuromonadales; family BM103; genus JAFDBW01. The sequence goes on along the minus strand of JBFLJZ010000327.1, from coordinate 9,963 downwards.
TATTCCATGGTGAGGTTTCATCACAACGCTCTCCAGGAAAGGATTCGCACTGCTCCTCGACCGCCAATTGGTCCGGCCAAACGACTGGCCGTACCGAACTGCGTGACCGTCCCATGCAAATCCACCGAAACGATGATGCCGGGTGCTATGACAACCCGGCCAAGCGTTGCCGCGGCAGTCTCGCGGCTTGAACTTTCCACCCCCTCGTTGTCGATTGCCACAAGCCTGCCGGTCGTCGGTTGCTCGCTGGTTTGGCCCGACGGCAGGTAATCTGACGCCGTGGCAAACATCACTTTGCCGAAAGTGTCGAGAATCGGGGTTGCCCAGACTTTCTCACCGGGTTGCAGCGCATATCGCCAGCGCAAGCTGCCGCCGTCGACGGACACCTTGACGGCATACAACGCATATTGAAACTGGTCGCTGGCCGCCGCTACGCCGCCGGTGCCGAACACCACGATATTGTTATGCACCGCCACCCCGGCGCCGATCGGTTCATCAACGCCGCCGGGGGTGCTGAACACCGGGTTGTCGCCATAGGCCCGGCCGTCATCCAGGTCAAGCGCCCAGAGCCGTCCGATCAGGTCACCGAAGACCAGGGTGTCCTGGCGCTCGTCCCCGTCCAGGTCCATCAGTGCCGGGACCGCCGGCGTCGCCTCGGCAACCGGTCCGCCTGCCGCGTAGCGGGTTGTGAACTGCCAGAGCAACTGACCTTCAGCCAGTGACACGGCCAGCGCGTGCAGCCCGGCAGAACCGGCCTGTGATGCAAAGTCGGCGGTCAGATAAAGGCAGTCGCTGATACCGTCATTGCATCGGGCCAGGTTGACGCCGCGGGTTCGGCCGGCCCCGGAGCCGGGCAGTTGCATTTCCCACAACAGCCCGGGTTGGTAAGGATTTGTGATATCGAGAACAAAGAGGCAGCTGCGTCGGTTTTGCACGGCAGTGCCGGTGGCGACCAGAAGGGTCCGCCAGGTGCGTTGGCCATCGCCGTCGAAATCGATGAATTGTTCGGTGACGACCGGCGTGCCATCGATATGGATTGTGCTCGGCGCGGCAAGGTCGTCGAGGGGTTGCTCATGGAGTTGGGCAAGGAAGCTGCCGGGCAGGTATGCCCATAGCTCTGTGCCGCCGTCCGGGTCGTCAATCAGGTAGCTGCCGTTGTCAAACTCACGGCGGCTGACGAAAAAAGCGTGCAGCATGCCGTCTTCTGCCCCGGCGTAGAGCATACGTGGGCGCTGCCGGGCCTCCGGTTCAACCGGGCTGCCGCCGACCAGAACCGGTGACGAGCGGCTGATTCCCCAGAGCCGCTGCGGGTCTTCAGCGGTTCCGGCGGTCAGCTCCGGGGTGCCCCCCCGCCGGCCGCGTACGGCGTGCAGGAGGATTTCCGCTTCGACAAGCGATGCGCTGCCCAGGATAAGCTGTAGGTGTTCCGCCTGGCCGGCCTCCAGGGGGAGTAAAAGATTGTTGAGATTGGTGAAAATTGTACGATAAAGGTTGTCCGGGTGAACGCTCTCGGGTTGTGTCCTGCTGGTTCCGGCAGGCGGCACCTGCTCTGCGGCGTCCCAGAGGACCCTCGGCAAAGGATCAAGGACATCGATGGCCCGCAGGTGCCCCCTGTGATTGACTGTTTCGGTGCTTGCACTATAGAGAACGCCGTCGGCGTATACCGGAGTTGTGGTGACCTCCTCCTGTTGCAGGTTACCGGCCAGGCAGTGCCCTTGGCCTGCGAGCCAGAGACAAACCGTCACAATAAGATTTCCCAAGCGGTATCGGTTCATGCGGTCCCTCCTTTTCATCAATGAGATAAATGGCCTAATCGGCGATATCATAGCTGCTGACCGGTGGCACAGACAGGTCGGCGGGAATATCCTCCGCGGCCTGTCCTGCTGCGGATTTTCCGGCTGCAGCGGGCTGGTCAAAGCCGCACAGACTTTCAAGCATGGCTGCAGTCCCTCCCGGGCCTTTGGCACGAGCCAGAACGAAGATTTTCAGGTCGTTATCGATGCGTGGATCGTCATCACCGTCAGGGTTGTCGCGCAGGAAGATTTCGACGGGTATCCCGCTGACCGTGCTGGTCCAGGCCGGCGTTTCCGGATAAGCCGGCGCGGTGCCCGGGTTCAGGTAAGCCTGCCAGCCACGGCTACCTACGTAATCGGACGCCAATCTCTGCCTGGCGATTTCTATCCCGGCCTGGGTTGCCCAGAAAAGCTGTGCCCGCCGATCGGCAGCGCCAGCTTGCCGGGTCGAGTGCCAGATCTTCTCTGCGAGGATGTGGCCGAGCGTCATCAGAACCGCCAGGACCAGCAGCACACTGACCAGAGCCATGCCACGCTGATTACAGGCCATGGTTTTTCACCTCGACCAGGCGGGTCACGACTTGCCTGCGAAACTGGTCAAAGAATGGCCCGTAGGTCCGGTTTCCAAGGGTGTAAATGTCGGTGTCAAGGTCGTCCCGGTCCTGTCGCAAGCCACGCACCAGAAGACTGATCCTGACTCCGCGTACAGCCCTTATGTCCAGTGGCTGGTCGACAATACCCCCGTCTTCCAGCAGGTACTCGAACTGCAGACCATCGACGGCTTCATCGAGAATATCGCGACTGGTGAAATCGTCCCGGCGCAGGCGCTTGCTGCCGGCAAAGGGTTCTGCTGCGTAGCTGCAGGCGCGCAGACCCAGGACTTCGTTGTCGGCAGGAACCGTCTCCCTGAGGGGCTGCTCAAGGTGTACTTCGAGACCTGCCTGCTGCAGCGGATAACAGGTACGATGGTTGGCGAAGACCAGGTGATTGATTGCCTCGGGCGCCGGCTGCAGTTCACGCGTTGAGCCGGGGCTGCGATTGGGGTAGCGATTCAGGACAACCGAGGAGTCTCCTGCTTGAGCCACTCGGGAGAGCCGCAACGGCGGCGCAAAAGACACCGCCTTGACGATTGTCAGGCGATCGTCACCGTCCGGAAGGTCTGCGGCGAGCAACGAAAAGGGCAAAACTTCAACCGGGTCATCGGCCAGGCTGTCATGGGTCAGGTGCAGCGGTGTCCCGTCGGCAGTCCGTGGAGTGGGGCCGATCAGAAAAGCGGCATCGCGTATGTCGCTGGCGATGAACCGCACCAGGCGCTCGGCGCGGTCCTGCAAATTGTTGCGACTGATCTCGGCGAGAATCCGTGACTGAAAGCCGACAACGACCTGCAGGATCATGATCCCACCAATCGATGCGATGGTCATGGCGACCAGCAGTTCGACGAGGGTCACGCCGGCACACAAGGCTGGTTTGTTCATGGTGTCGAACGAATCGTCTGCAGCTGGTAGCGCTGAGGACGACCCTGGTGCAGCCAGTGCGCGGTCACCGTTATTCTGCTCTGTCCGTCGGGGAGCCCGTCCTTATCAACACTCGGCTGGATTTCGAAGCCGCCCTGCTGAAGCGGTATTCCGGTCAATGTCTCGAGGCGATCATAATCGATGACCTGCAGTTCAGCCATCACTTCGCCGGCCAGTGTGCGCGCCCTGGTATGCAGGTAGAGATCCCGGTTTGCCTGCACGTGGGTTAACAGCAGCAGCAGCAATCCCATGCTGGCAACCAGGAATATGGCCAGTGAGACCGTCACTTCAACCAGGGTAAAACCGGTATCCCTCCTGTCGATAGACATTATTAGTCCCTCCCATTTCAGTCGATTTACATTGCATGACAAATAACCTTCCGCTCAATCGAACAGGCCACGGTCGGCGAGGCTCACGTAACGATCGCTACCAATGATAATATGGTCCAGCACGCGCACCCCCATCAAAGCGCCGGCATCGCGCAGTCGGCTCGTCAGTTCCAGGTCTTCGCGACTCGGTGCGGGGTCGCCCGAGGGGTGATTGTGAACGAAGAGGACTGCGGCGGCAGATTCGCGGATAACCGGCTGGAAGACTTCCCGGGGGTGCACGATGCTGGCGTTGAGACTTCCTTCGGAGACCTGGATCTCCCGCAGGACTCGGTTCTTGCTGTCGAGCAACAGCGTGAGAAAAACCTCTTTCTTGCGGTCGCGCAGACGCTCGTGAAAATGCGCAAAAACCTCCCGGGAACTGGTGAACCGGGTGCCGGGAGAGAGGGGAGTGGCGGCGAAGCGACGGGCCAGTTCGCCGAGAGCCAGGATTTCGGCGGCTTTGGCCGGGCCGATGCCGGGGACGGCATAGAGTTCGGCTGTCGCCGCAGACGCCATGGCACGCAATCCGCCGAAGCGGTTCAATAGCTGGCGAGCCAGGTCGAGCGCACTGCTGCCACTGCCCGAATGGCCTGTGCGCAGGATCAGGGCCAGAAGCTCGCTGTCGCTGAGTGTTGCGGGACCTGTCGAAAGAAGTTTCTCCCGCGGCCGGTCGGCCACGGGCCAGTCCTTGATGCAGGACATCGTCCCCTCCCCATTTCAATGCATAAAATCAAAATTCAACAAGAGCTTTCGACATACCACAAAATGATGCAGGGAGCAAGTCTGATTGCTAAAGGCAGCTGTTCAATCGCTCTGCAGATTTGATCAGTGGCTAAAAAGTATGATGCCGCAACAAAGTTTTACCTTTGCCTGTGCCGCCGGTCAATGCTATAGCTGCGCAGCATGCAAGCCGCAGGTTTTGCTGCGATGCATATTCTTTTGCTAGAATTTACGGGAGCACCGATGGCCAAACCCTGGGTCACACTCGAGCGTGTCGATACCGATGAAGGCTCACTTGAACTGCGCCAACGCGGCGCCAAGGACTTTTTAATTACGTTTGACGGCCTGGTGCTGATGAACAGCCTCGCCAACCGCTCCGAGGTCGTCCTTGGTCAGCTCGGCTGCAGGCATCTGACGAATCATCCCGCACCCCGGGTCCTGGTCGGCGGGCTCGGTATGGGCTACACGCTCAGGGCAATCCTCGACTGCCTGCCGGCGACGGCGCAGGTGGTGGTCGCAGAGATTAACCCGGCGGTTGTCGAATGGTGTCGCGGGCCCCTGGCGCTGTTGACCGACTCTGCCGTTGACGACCCCCGGGTCACGGTCGACATCTGCGACGTTGCCGAGCTGGTGCGTCGCTGCGCGCAGAAAAATGGCAAAAGCAGCTTCGATGCCGTGGTCTTCGATCTTTACAAAGGCCCGCACCACCGCAGCGACAAGATCAACGACCCGCTGTATGGCAGCAAGGCAATTCGCAACGTCCATGCCTGCCTCAAGCCGGACAGCCTGTTTACCGTGTGGGGGGAAAACTACGACGCGGGGTTCGACCGACGCCTGCAGGTCGCAGGCTTCATCACCCGCAGCGAACGTCCAGGCCGCGGCGGCTATCGACACGTGGTGTTCGTTGCGCAAAAGGCGGCGGGCAAGCGCAGGAAAGAGAAGTGATGCGAATCTGGGTTGATGCCGATGCCTGCCCCCGGGTGATCAAAGAGATTTTGTTCCGGGCCGCGGAACGCAAGCAGGTACAACTGACGCTGGTCGCCAACCAGCCGTTGCGCACGCCGCAGTCATCCTATATCGACTGTATGATCGTCGCTGCAGGATTCGACGTTGCCGATGACAGAATCGTCGAACTGCTCAGCCCCGGCGACCTGGTGATCACTGCCGATATTCCGCTGGCTGCAGCGGCGATCGCCAGACAGGGCCACGCGCTCAACCCGCGCGGCGAACTCTACACCCGCGACAACATTCAGGAGCGCCTCGCCGTGCGCAACATGCTCGACGAACTGCGCGGCTGCGGCGTCGATACCGGCGGCCCGCCAGCGCTGAACGCTGCCGACCGACAGGCCTTCGCCAACCAGCTCGACAAATTCCTCGCCAGGATTTAAGCGATAAACTTTGCCATGATCAGCACTTGCGAAACCATTGTCGTTCTTGACTTCGAAACCAGCGGCATCTCGCCCGATCACGGCGACCGGGCGATCGAGATCGGTGCCGTGATGTTGCGTCAGGGCGAGGTCGTCGACCGATTCCAGAGCCTGATGAACCCCGGCGTCCGGGTCAACAGCTTTATCGAATCCTACACCGGCATCACCAACCAGATGGTCCAGTCGGCGCCCAGGGCCGACAGGGTGATGCGCGACTTTGCCCGTTTCATCGGTGACCGGCCGCTGGTGGCGCACAATGCCTCCTTCGACCGCCGTTTCCTCGATGCCGAGTTCCGCCGGATCGGCGCCCGGCGCAGCCAGGAGTTCGGCTGTTCGATGCTCACTGCCCGGCGGATCTACCCCGAGGCTCCCAACCACAAGCTGGAAACCCTGGTGCGCTACAAGGGACTGCACACCGATGGTATTTTCCATCGTGCTCTGGCTGATGCGGAGATGACGGCGCTGCTCTGGGTGAAGATGACCGAGGACCTGTGCGAAAGCTACGACTTGCAGACGGTTTCCTTCGCCCTGATGTGTGGATTGATGAAGGTGTCGAAGACCAGGGTGGCCGACTACCTGTGCCGATGTGCCTGATTGGCGGGGCTCCTATGTGTGCACGGTGCAGAACGTCGCACAAGTCATGCTTTGCGCCAACCGGCCTTTAAGGTAGAATTGCTTAGGTTGGAGTGGCTTGACCTCTTCCGCTTTATTCGGCTTTGAGGCGTGGCCAAACAGGGAGGCGATGATGAAAACCTTTGTTGTTCTGGGTAGCCTGAGTGCTTTTGCCGGTGTTGCGCTGGGCGCGTTCGGGGCCCATGGACTGAAGACCAGGGTGACGCCGGAGATGCTGACTGTCTGGCAGACCGGTGTTTTTTACCATCTCGTCCATGCCCTGGGCCTGCTGCTGGTCGGCATCCTCTCTCACCTGATGCCGGAGGCGGTCATGGTCCGCAACGCCGGTTGGGCGATTTTGCTCGGCACGGTACTGTTCTCCGGGTCACTTTATGCGCTGGTCCTGACCGGCATCAAGCCGCTCGGCATGATCACCCCGTTTGGCGGGATAGCCTTCCTGGTCGGCTGGCTGTTGCTCGGCGTCGCGGCCTGGCAGTATCACGGCTGACAACCGGCACACGTCACGCCCCTTGCAGCATCCCCCAGTTCCATGACAGCAGCGGCTGCTTGCCGGACAAGGCGATGAACCGCACCTCCATCTCGGGCAGGGTGAGGATCGCACAGGTGTGGTTGAACAGGGTGCTGCCGGGGTTGATGACCAGAACATCGCCCAGTTGTTCGGCAAAGACCTGGTGGGTGTGTCCGACCACCAGGACATCGTAGGCAACCTGTTTCAGAGTCTTGCGCCACTCCGCCGCTTGCGTCATGATCAGAGCGCCTTCCTCGTCGAGCAGCCTGATGCCGTGCAACAGCGAATCGGGCGGGCTGGCATGGACCATGAAGATGGTTCTCCCGGCAAAAACACTCTTTTCCGTCGTGTAAAGGCTGCGCAGATAACCTTCGATCGGACCGTTGAAGTGGTTCTCGTTCTCAGCACGACTCAGGTGCCAGAGGTCATGATTACCGACGATGGCGCGACAGCCGCTCTTGATCAGCAAGGCGACGGCCTGCTCGAGCTGCGTGCCGTAGCCGGCGATGTCGCCGGCACAGAGAATCGCGTCGACGCGTTCTTCGTTGAAGACCCGCAGCGCCTCCTGCAGGGGCCCTGCGGCAGCGTGAACATCACTGATCAGGCCGATTTTTACCGTCATCTCTAGCCTCGCTCAGGCGGGGATTTTGCCGACCGGCGCCAGGTAGATGGTGAATTCGTTTTCGCCGTCGACTTTGAGCAATGCATCCATCTGTTGCTGGTGATAGGCGGCAATCGCGCAGGTGCCGGCACCGATTGCGGCACACGCCAGATAGAGGTTCTGACAGAGGTGGCCGACGTCCATGGCAATCACCCGGTGGGCGGCGATGTCGTAGCGCCACTCCATCCGGTAGGGAATCACCGTCCAGGCCAGGGTGACCGGCGCCGCGGCGATGAACGCCTGACCAAACGTCGCCCGGGCCAGTGCGGCGGGCAGGTTGTCCGCGGCATATTCGAAGACCAGCGCATGCTCCACCGGCAGGTAGCGATAGACGCCGGTATCAAGGGTTTCGATATTGCTGGCCAGCAGGTAGGTTTCAAAGGCGTGGCGGCATCCGGCCGACGGCACCGTGCGCAGGGCACAGCCGGGGGCGAGGATTTCAGTGATCCCCTGGGTGGCCCAGAGCAGCCATGACAACTCCGTCAATGATAAGGGTTGATCGACGAACCGGCGCCGGCTGCGCCGCAGGCCGATTGCGTCTACCAGGTCCGTGCCACGCAGTGCTTCGAAGGCCTCGCGTCCGGCCAGCGGGAGCGGAACCTGGTCCTGCCGGGGCGGTTTCTGCAGTGGCGGCGGCTCGATGCCCCGGTTCTGGTCGGTTTGTGAAAAATCGATCTGCAAGCGCAGGGTATCTTTGAGGAAGGCCCGGTGCCTGCTGAGTTCGCGATTCGCCATTGTTGCTGCCTGTCAATGTGGTTGTTGAGTGACTTCAATAGTTTACCAGAAAATTGACGATGCGGCACGGGGGACGGGAAAGACGCATGTCTGAGAGTCCTGTCGCCCTGAAACGTTCAAGTGGTAGCAGTCGATCCTGCCGGTCCCGGCAACGAACCGGTTGCAAAGTTTCTGGTTTCATTTATCCTAGGGACAGCGTCTTTGATCAAGTGTTGAGCTTCTATGGACAGTCTGAAAAATCATTTTGATGTGATCGTTATCGGCAGCGGCCCGGGCGGCGAGGGGGCGGCAATCATGCTCGCCAAGTCCGGCAAGTCGGTTGCCATCATTGAGAACCGCTTTCTCGTCGGCGGAGGTTGCACCCACCTCGGCACGATTCCGAGCAAGGCTTTGATTCACGTCGTCCAGCAGTACGCTGAGGACAAGAAGCACCGCCTGTTCAACCGTGGCCGCCATCCCGGCCGGGTGACCCGTGATGACCTGATGGATGCGATCAACGACGTGGTCGCACAGCAGGTTCGCGACCGCGAAGATTTTTATGAACGCAACCACATCACGATCGTTGCCGGTCATGCCCGCTTTACCGACCCGCACACCGTCGAGGTGCAGGACGATACCGGCAACCTGCGGCAGTTGACGGCCGATTATTTCGTTATTGCCAGCGGCTCGCATCCCTATCATCCCGAAGATGTGCCTTTCGACAATCCGCGCGTGGTGGACAGCGACACGATTCTGAAGATGGATGACCTGCCCGGGACCCTGACCGTGTACGGTGCCGGCGTGATCGGCTGCGAGTATGCCTCGGCCTTCAAGAATATCGGTATCAAGGTCAACCTGGTCAACACCCGCGAGCGCCTGCTCGAATATCTCGACGACGAAATAAGCAGCGCCCTGAGCTACTACATGCGCGACGAGCAGGGCGTATTGATCCGCCAGAACGAGGAATACGAGCGGGTCGAGGTCAACGACAACGGCGTCGTCCTGCACCTGAAGACCGGCAAGGTCATCAAATCGGATATGCTGCTCTGGGCCAACGGGCGCACCGGAAATTCCGCAGCAATGGGTCTTGAGGTCCTCGGTATCGAGCCGGACCATCGTGGTAATATCGCCGTCAACGAGACCTACCAGACGGTGCAGCCGCACATCTACGCGGTCGGCGACATCGTCGGCTTCCCCAACCTGGCCAGCGCCGCCTACGACCAGGGCCGGTTTGCCGGGACCCATATTGCCGAAGGCTTCTGTGACGAGCGCCTGGTGCGGGATATCCCGACCGGGATCTACACCCTGCCGGAGATCAGCTGTCTCGGTGGCACCGAGCGCGAACTGACCGAACAGCGGATTCCCTACGAAGTCGGCCGGTCCTTCTTCCGCAACCTGGCCCGCGGCCAGATCACGGCACACAAGGCCGGTATGCTCAAGCTGCTCTTCCATCGTGAAACGCTTGAGATTCTCGGCATCCACTGCTTCGGCCACAGCGCGACGGAAATCCTGCACATCGGCCAGGCGGTCATGGCCCAGCCGGCACCGCACAACAGCATCAAGTATTTCATGAACACGACCTTCAATTACCCGACCATGGCCGAAGCGTACCGGGTCGCGGCGCT
>JBFLJZ010000326.1:0-4915 GCA_040882925.1 Desulfuromonadales bacterium | reverse complement strand
TGCAGCTGTGGCAGCGAGTCGCTCGGCAGCGAGAGGCTGATGTCAGGCAGGATATCCGCCAGATCGACCTGCTCGCTGGCAACCAGGATCGAGTGGCAGCCAAGTTGGCTGGCGGTGCCGAGCGCTTCGCGGTCTGCCGGACTGAGATGTACCCCCGCCAGCACCATGACGGTGTCCTGATGATTGGCCAGGGCACGCAATTGTCGGCTGAAGAGCTGGCTTTCCTGATCGTCTGCGGCAAGAAAGGTTGCCAGGCCGGCGTCGTTGGTCAGGGCAATTGCCGGCAGGGCTGGGCGCTCCAGGGACTGGCGGTGGAGAAATGACTGGCCGATGAGCCCGGCAATCGAGCCGAACGGACCGCTACCGACCAGAAACAACCGGCCACCCTGGTGAAAGGTTGCCACCAGATGCTCGGCCAGAGTATGCAGAATCCTTCGCTGGCTGAGCAAAAAAGGGTCGAGCAGGGCGATTTGCTGGGCTACGGCTGTATCGATTTTATCCTGGGCCATATTTGCCTCATGGTTTCCTGCCCCGGCATATTTTCGGCGGCTGTTTGTCCAGGCGTCCTTTTATCTGTGTCGGGCTTATGCAGGAATTTGATTTGGCTCATCTTAGGGAGAGGTATCGTCACTGTCAAGGGCTGCAATTTTCCGTGCTGTCTGCAGGATAATCCCTTGATTTTTTGCGCGGGTGGATTATTATGAGACTCGAATGTATTCAGAAGTTCAAATTGTTAAGGAGAATGTCTTATGGCAAGTGATAAAGTCGTCCAGGTGACGGATGATTCTTTTGAGAGTGAGGTCAATCAATCCTCGATACCCGTTCTTGTCGATTTCTGGGCATCATGGTGTGCACCGTGCAAGGCGATCAGCCCGATTGTTGACCAGCTTGCAGACGAATTCGACGGGCAGGTCAAGATCTGCAAACTGAATGTGGACGAGAACCCCGCGACACCCGGGCAGTTCGGTGTGCGCGGCATCCCAACCTTGATTGTTTTCAAGGACGGCAAGGTTTTCGACCAGGTGGTCGGTGCGGTACCGAAGAACCAGTTGGAAGGGCTCTTGAAGAAGGCGCTATAAACAGGCACTGTTTGATGCGGTTGAAAAAGGCCCGGCAGTTTGTCGGGCTTTTTTTGTGTGACTTCAAGGCGCATCTTCGGGAATCTCGGCAAGGATCCGCCTGACCTCCTCGCGCTCCTCCCGGCTGAGGGAGCTCTCCTGCAACTCTACCAACATGGCCTTTTTTTCTGTGTTAATCATGGCCATATCCCGCATGGCTTTTCGTTTGTTGACCATGTAGCTTTCTCGTATGCGGCGCTTCCTGGCGTCATGATAGTTTTCGACCAGTGCTGTGGCTCTCGCTGTCCAAGATGCCTGCGGCTGCGCCGGCGCAGCCGCAGGCTCAGCCGTCGGTTCGGCAACAGTGGGCTGGGCGATGGCCGACCTTCCGGGGTTCCCCTGCTTTATCGACAGATATTCTTCTGCCGAACCTGCCGTGACGGGCTGGCATTGATCCGACAGGTTGACGCGCCGGTCACCGTAAATTACGCTGCCGTCCGCAAGCTCGCAGCGATACATCTCAGCACCAGCCGTTGTCTGTATTGCCACGAGCAGGATGAAGCTTACCAAAGTACGCTTACTCATGATTGCTCCTGTGCCTTGCGCAGTTGCCGGAAGATTTCCCTGGCCGCCTTTTTGTCGGCGCTGCCATGCACCGAGCGGGCCAGCCGTGAGATCCTCCGGTGGTCTATCGTCGGGTAGCTGCGGCGAATTTCTTCCAGGGCCTGAACAAAGGTTGCTGTGCAGCAGAGCCGGTCTCGCAGTTCCTCGAGGTGATGAAAGTCCAGGGCCTCCTGGCGTTGGCTGACGGTTCGTCCTGCCAGGGCCGCTTCAATGGCTTCGCGCTGGTCATCGTGACTGCGCAGAAACCCGGCCAGATGCTTGATCTGGCGTTTTCGTGAACTGTGCCCCCGGGTCGTCCGGACCAGCTCTATTTCCCGGGCCAGTTCCGGCGCCTGCGGAAGCTTCGACAGCTCGGTTTCCGGCAGGTCGGCAAGGGCCTTTGCCAGCTGTTCGATGGTCTTGGCTTGTCGTTTTTTCGCGCTGCGGCCGCGGCCTTGTTGAACGAACTCGGTTTCTTCCATCAGAATTGCTTTCGGCTGTCGAGCAGTATGGTCACCGGCCCGTCGTTGGTCAGGCCGACTTTCATCTCGGCCCTGAAGACGCCGGTGGCAACCTTGATGCCGCGCTGTTGCATGATTGCGACATATTCTTTATAAAGCTGGTCTGCGAGTTCCGGCTCCGCAGCATCGGTAAAGCCCGGTCGCCGGCCCTTGCGGCAGTCGCCGAGCAGGGTAAATTGCGAAACGACCAGGATGCTGCCTGAAACATCCTCGACGGAACGGTTCATCTTGCCATGCCGATCCTCGAAAATGCGCAGCCCGTATGTTTTCTCGGCCAGGTACAGCGCATCCTTGGAACTGTCTCCCCTGGCCACACCGAGCAAAACCACCAGCCCCTGTTGGATCGCACCAACCGTTTGTCCGTCAACACGAACAGACGCGTCACTGACCCTCTGGACAACGGCTCTCATCTCTGCGGTTCTCCCGCCAATTGCCGCAGAAGGGAGAGGTTGGCACGGTCCATCTCGCCATGATCGCCCTTCGGGGTTTCCAGGACCATGGGGATTTCGACAAAACGTTGATCCTGCATCAGGCAGGCAAAGCCGGTGCGGCCAATGGTTCCCTGGCCTATATGAGTATGCCGATCGACTTTGCTGCCGCAGGGCTTCAGGCAGTCATTGAGATGGAACGCCTTGAGCCTGTCGAAACCGATCAAGCGATCGAACTCGGTCATGACCCGTGCATAGCTTTCTGCGGTAGACAGGTTGTATCCTGCTGTGTGGGCATGGCAGGTGTCGAAACAGATGCCGAACCGCTGCTCGTCGAAACCCTCCAAGAGTGCCGCGAGATGGGCAAAGTCGCCTCCCAGGTAACTGCCTTGGCCGGCAGTGTTCTCCAGCAAGAGCCTGACTTGTGGCGGGCTCTCCGGCAAAATTTCACGAAAGGCCTGGCGGATTCTGTCCAGGCCGACATCGACCCCGCTGCCAAGATGTGCCCCCGGGTGCATGACCAGGTCGGTAATGCCGAGTTGGGCACAACGGCACAATTCATCGCGCAGGGCGGTCTTGGATTTTTCCCAGACCCCGCCTTTCGGAGAGGCCAGGTTGATCAGGTAGGCGTCGTGGGCGATGACCGGACCGATGCCGCTCTCCTGCCAGGTTTGGCGGAAGGTCGCTGCTTCTGTCTCGTTAATTGGCCTGGCCTGCCAGCGGTTGGCGTTCTTGGTGAAAATCTGCAGGGCCGTGCAACCGACGTCAAGGCCATTGGCAAAAGCCTTCTCCAGACCACCGGCAACCGAGACGTGTGCACCGAGTAAACGGACCATTACGCCCGGTCCCAGAATCTCAACCCGACATTGACTTGTCTGGCGCTGTCAAGGTGCACATCGACAAAATCGGGGGTCTGCCCGTCGCCGACCAGGATCGTGCCCATGCCGAGCTTTTTCGCGGTCTGCAGATTTTGTCGAGAGTCTTCAATCATGATGCAGTGTTCAGGGGACGTCCCGAGTTTTTCCAGCACCGCAAGATAGGGTTCCGGCCAAGGTTTCGGCAGGTACGCGGCGACCCGGATATCGTAAACGTCTTCAAAGATATCCTCGATGCCGAGCGCCGATAGCACCCGGCTGGCGTGGCAGGTCGAACCGTTGGTAAAAACCGCTTTGCGTTGCGGCAGGGCATCAAGGGCATCACGCAGGATTGGATCGGGTCCCAGCCTGGAGCTGACATCGACGTCGTGAACGTAAAGCAGGTAGTCTTCCGGGTCGACGCCGTAATGGCGGATCAGACCTTGCAGGGTGACCCCGTAAAGCCGCCAGTATTCGCGGCGCAGAGCATCAACGTCCGGTGCCGGGATGCCGACAATCTCGGTCATGTAGCGATTTATGCGCACATCGATCAGGCCGAACAGGTGCTTTTCTGCCGGATAGAGGGTGTTGTCAAGATCGAAAATCAGAACGTCCATAATCTAAAAAGAATACAGAATGTAGAATGTGCAATATAGAATATAGAGTGTAGAGTGCAAAAGCGAAGTCTAATGCGAACCTTCTGTATTCTGCCTCCTGTATTCTGCCTCCTGTATTCTGCCTCCTGTATTCTGCCTCCCTGGGTTTTCCTATCTGGGAAAGTATTCCCCGCTGAATACTTCCGCTGCCGGACCGGTCATGAACACATCGCCCTTGCCGTCCCATTCCATTTCGAGGTCACCGCCGGTCAGGTGATTGAGCAGTGTCCCCTCGGTGCGGCCGGTCAGGACACCGGCCACGGTGACCGCCGCGGCGCCGGTGCCGCAGGCCAGGGTCTCTCCGGCGCCGCGCTCCCAGGTCCTTTGGCAGACTTCATTCGGCGTGCTGATTTCGACGAATTCGACATTGATTCGCCTGGGGAAGAGCTCGTGGTTTTCGATGGCGTAGCCGTATTTTTTCACCGCGAAGTTCTCCAGGTCGTCGACAAAAATGACGCAGTGCGGGTTGCCCATCGATACACAGGTGACCTGGAAGGTCCGGTCGAGGATTTCCAGGACCATGTTGATCACCTGCTCGTCGGCCGGGCCGACCATTTGCAGGTCGCCCCGGGTCAGCCGCGGACTGCCCATGTTGACCCGGACCTTGTCGATATGCTCACGTTCGTTGGGGAACATCGTCAGCGGCAGGTTGCCGGCGCCGGTCTCGATGGTGATCTCTGTCCGGTCGACCAGGCCATGGTCGAACGCATACTTGGCGACACAGCGAACGCCGTTGCCGCACATCTCCGCTTCGCTGCCGTCGGCGTTGAAGATGCGCATCTTGACATCGGCCTG